>JAHWKT010000122.1:0-9299 GCA_019347695.1 Actinomycetota bacterium
GGAGGCCAGCCGACCCTCGGCAACGAGCGGCGCGGCCGTGACGTCGGTGCGCCGGAATCCACGTGCGATGAGCAGGATCGGCAGGAGCAGCTCGAAGAGGCCGCCCGGAACGTACAACAGCATTCCGACACCGGAGTCGAGTGTTGCGATGTTCAGCAGGGTGGTCGGGATCGCGGCCACGATGGCGATGTACCCGACAATTCCGAGCCACGACAGCCACGTCGGGACGAGCTGAGCCTTGTAGAGCAGACACGACAGCATCAACCGGCGGTACCGGTGAACCCGTAGATCATGATCTCGTAGTTCGGCACCAGGCTCCTGGTGGCCAGGACGCTTCCCCCAAGGGCGATGATGGCAACGCCTTCGAGGCAGCGAAAGGCGAGGTAACCCGTCGCCAGCCTCTGGCTGTAGCGACTGAGGACCTGCAGCAGGGCGAGGCCGATTCCCGCGCCGGCGATGGCGCACAGCGCCTGAAGGGAAACACCGACGGCAAGTGGTCCGGTTGCGGTGGCACCGCTCGTGGAGAAGGAGTTGGCGATCAACGTGTCACCGGCCAGGAACGTGACGGTCGCGGTCAGGAACAGCGCACCGGCCGTGATCGCGGCTTTCCTGCTGGCACGATCGTAGGTACGGGTTGTGCTGGGCGTGCTGAGGACGGACATGACGGTCTCCTTCGTTGCGTTGGTCAACCGACGCTTGTGCGATGGCGGACGGGTGTGTTTCAGACGGTGATGGCGACCTTCCCGTGGGCGTGGCCGTCGACGAGGTGGTGGATGGCCGCTGCGACATCGCTGAGCGGATAGCTCCGGTCGACGACCGGCTTGACGGCACCGGCTTCGATCAGCTCTCGCAGCGCGACCAGATCGGCGGCGTTCTCCGAAGAGATGAATGTGCCGAGCTTCTGGCTGACGAGCGGCGACAGCACGATGGCGCCGATCTGGCGATGCGTGCCACCCAGCCACCGGCCATCGGTTTCGCCTCCGACGATGACGAGCGTTCCGTCGGGGGTGAGGGCGCGCCGCAGATCCGACACCGGACGGTTGCCGGCGATGTCGAGGACCACGTCGTAGCGGTGGACGCCGTCGACGACGTCGTCGCGGGTGTAGTCGATGACGTGGTCGGCGCCGATGGCTCGGAGCAGCGTCATCTTGCCGGTGCTGCAGACACCGGTGACGTCGGCTCCGGATGACTTGGCGATCTGCACGGCGAAGCTGCCCACTCCTCCGGAGGCGCCGATGATCAGCACCTTCTGGCCCTTCTTGGCGCGCCCCTGGTCGCGTACGGCCTGGAGTGCGGTGAGGGCGGAGATGGGCACGGTGGCGGCCTCTTCGAAGGAGACGTTGGCCGGCTTGGCGGCGAGCTTGTCGATGCCGACGCGCGCGTACTGCGCGAACGAGCCGTCGGCGATGCCGAACACGGCATCGCCCGGCGCGAAGCTCGTGACATCGCTGCCCACGGCCTCGACAGTGCCGGCGAGGCTGCGGCCCGGGTTGAGGTGCTTCGGCTTGCGCAGCCCGAAGCCCGCGATGCGAATCGGGTACGGCAGCCCGGCCATGATGTGCCAGGTGCCACGGTCGACGCTCGCGGCATGCACCCGCACGAGGACCTCGTCGTCACCGATCTCCGGCTTCGGTGCCTGGGCGAGTCGGAGGACGGCCTCCGGGGCGGTGCCGTACGCGCCGTGAACGATCGCGGTCATCGTCTCGACGGCACCCGGGGTGGGGGTGGTCGCCGACGAGTCTGAACGCGACGCTGGCATCGGTGACGGTGCATGCCCGGAGCGGTGGCGCTCGGGGCCTTGAGCGGTGCGGTTCATCATCTCAGGTCCTTCCAATGCGGAGGTCGGGCAGAGCAGCTGGTCGAGCCAGCGGGTATCCACTTCCTGCAATCGCACAGTTACCGCCCGCGGTGGTGTTCTGGTGGGCAACCGGTGGAGCCCTGGTAGAGCACCCCGCGCTCTGAGAGCATGGCTGGCGAGACGAGGGGCGGAGCAGCGTGGTGCAGGTCCATGTCCTCGGCGGCGTGTCAGCCGTCACCGACGATGGAGAGCTCCTGGACGTAGGACCGGCGAAGTGTCGGGCACTGCTGGCCGCACTCGCGTTCTCCGTTGGCGAGGCCATGTCGGTGTCCTTGCTGATCGACACGGTGTGGGGCGAGGACCCGCCACGAACCGCCGACAAGACCCTGCAGGGCTACGTCGCCCGGCTACGCAAGGGCCTCGGCCCCGAAGCGATCGTGCGAACCGGCGCGGCGTACCGACTGGACGCCGACGCCGACGCCGTCGACGTGGTCCGCTTCCGGCGGCTTCTCGCCGCAGGCGACGTCGAGGCGGCGTTGGCCACGTGGACCGGGACGCCGCTGGTGGGGGTGGACGTGCCGGGCCTGCGGCCTGCGGTGGACGGCCTGGTCGAGCAGTGGCTGGACGCCACCGAAGATGCCCTCGGCCGGCGGCTGGTCGCGGACCCAGCCGGCGTGCTCGCGCCGTTGACGGAACTGACCGCGGCGCACCCGTTCCGCGAGGAGCTGTGGGCACTGCTCATGACCGCGCTGTACCGGACGGGGCGGCAGGCCGACGCGCTGGCGGCGTACCGGCGTGCGCGCGAGCACCTCGTCGGCGAGCTCGGCATCGAGCCGGGCCCGCGCCTGCGCGCTGTGGAGGCGCAGATCCTGGGACACGATGAAGAGCTTCGCCACGATCCGCCGGAACGACGGGTGTCGGACCGACCGACCGGGACTGTGACCTTTGGCTACGCGATCGTTGCGGACGCGACGCGGTTGTGGGGGGAGCACCGGCGGAAGATGGCGCTGGCCATGGAGCGGTTCGACACCGTCGTCGACGAGGTCACTCGCCGCCACGACGGCACCCTGGTCGTGTCGGCGGGGGAGTCGGTCGGTGTCGCTTTCCACCGCGCTGAGGACGCCGCGATGTGGGCGACCCAGCTGCAGGTCGCAGTCGAGCAGGAGCCGTGGCCGGGAGGGGTCGAGGTGCGGGTGCAGCTGGCCCTGCACACCGGCGAGACCGAGGAACTCGACGGCGGCTACGTCGGCCCGGCGGTACACACGACGGCGCGGCTGGCCGCCGCTGCCCACCGCGGCCAGACGCTGGTGTCGGGTGTGACGGCCGCGCTGCTCGAGCGCGAGGACCTGCGTGACCTCGGGACCCACAGCTTCGACGGCGTGGGTGGCGAACAGGACATCAGGCAGCTCGACGCTGGGGGCCACCCGCCCATCCGGAGCGCGTCGCGGCGGGGGAACCTACCGCGTCGCCTCGGGCGGCTGGTGGGACGGGATGCAGAGCTGGACGTCGTCGCGCTGGCGATGGAGGCGTCGCCGGTGGTGACGCTCGTAGGACCTGGCGGCGTCGGCAAGACGACGCTGGCGCTGGCGGCCGCGCGCCGGTCGGAGGCAGACGACCCGCGCCGGGTCTGGTTGGTCGAGCTCGCGGAGATCGCCAGCTCGGATCACGTGCCGAACGTCGTCGCGGAGACCCTCGGCATCACCGGCGGCGCCGGGCGCACGCTGACGGATTCGATCGTGGCGGCGCTGCGATCGCGGCCGACGCTGCTGGTGCTGGACAACTGCGAGCACGTGATCGACGGGGCGGCCGCGCTGGCGCGGGCCGTCGCCGACGACGCTGCGCACTCGCGGGTGCTGGCAAACGTCGCGGGAGGGCCTGGGCATCCCAGGCGAGCAGCCGATCATCGTCACGCCCCTGGATGTCACCGGGGCGGCGGTCGAGCTGTTCGACGACAGGGCACGCGCCGCCTCCGGAGCGTTCGATCTGGAACCTGTCCGTGCCGACGTCGAAGAGATCTGTCGCCAGCTCGACGGGCTGCCGCTCGCGATCGAGCTGGCAGCCGCGCGCACCACACACCTGACGCCAGCACAGCTGCTGAGCCGGCTGGACGACCGCCTCCGCCTGCCGGGCGGGCGGCAGCGGACCACCGCCGAGCGGCATCGCACGTTGCGGGCGACGGTGCAGTGGTCGTATGACCTGCTGTCGCCACAGCAACAGATCCTGTTCGAGCGGCTGGCGGTGTTCACCGGTCCGTTCGACCTCGCGGGGGCCGAGGCGGTGGCCGGGGACACCGATCAGGACCTGGTGGAGACGGACCAGCTCCTCGGCGATCTGGTCGAGCGGTCGATCGTCGCCGTCGAGTCGGGAGCGTTCGGTCGGCTGTTCCGGGTCCTGGAGACCCTGCGACGGTTCGCGTTCGAGCGACTGGCCGTGCGTGGTGAGCTGGAGGCCGTCGCCCGGCGACACGCGTACTGGTGCCGCGACGAGAGCGCACGCATCGGCGGTCTGCTGGCAGGCCCCGACGAGATCGAGGGCGTCGCCCGGCTGGCGCAGCTGTGGCCGAACCTGCGGTCGGCGGTCGCCTGGGCCTGCACGAGCCGAGATGTGGAGCTGGCCGACGCACTCGTCCGCCCCGTCGTCGTCGAGGTCGACCTTCGCCGCCAGGCCGAGATCGGCGACTGGGCCGAGCAGATCCTCGACCTGGCGTCGCCAACAGACGAGCGCCGGGTCGTGTTCTGGCTTCTGTGGGCGGGTCACCGCCACGCACAGGCCGGCGACCATGAAGCGGTCGAGGCTCTCGTGCGGCAACACGGCCATGCCGACCATCCCGTCGTGCGCTTCAACGAGGCATACCTCGCCGAGGTCGGGAAGGACTCGCACGAGGTGTCCTTGGCAGCCATCGCGTGGCTTCGTCAGCACGGCGAGGACCATGCAGCGGATCTGATCGAGGTGTCGGGCGTGGCCGCGTCCCTCATGACGCTTCAGCGGTTTGCCGAGCTCGACGCCTGGGCGGCGGACCTGGCGGAGCGACATTGGCTGCAGGGTCCACCGACGTTGCGCTACTTCTCGCTCGGTTTGCAGGGGTATGCCGCGCAGTACCAGGGGCGGCACCAGGACGCCGCGCGCTTCTTCACCGAGGCAGAGGCGATGGAGCTTCCCAGTGGGACCTACCGGGTGATCCAGACAGCGACCGCCCGCATGGCGTTCCAACTCGGCGATCGGTCCCGTGCCTACCGGACACTACGGGACAACCTCGACGTGCTTCTCGACACCGACTACACCGACGTCACCCGGATGGTCGCGGTTGAGTTCATCACCATGGTGGGCGCCATCGACCGCCTCGCCGACGCGGCCCGCGTCCTCACGTACCTCGACACGACCGGAGACTACGGGACCCTGGCACGCGAGAACCTCGTCGCCGACGTCGTCCGCCGGATCGAGGCCGACCCCCACCTGGCCGATCGCGAGAGCCGTAACCTCGATGCACACGGCGCGCTGGTGTTCATGCGTGACGTGCTGCAGGAACTGACCGCGGACGTCACGACATGATCAAACCGGCAGCGGTTCGCCGAGGACCTGCTCGGTGAGGTCCCACAGGCGCGCGGCCGTGGCCGGGTCCATCGCGGATGCGTAGACGTCGACGAGCTCCGGCGGGCCGCGGAGCTGGGCGAACCCGGCGGGGGCGACGAAGGCGCCGCTCGGCGTGCTGTCGTCGAGCGCCCGCAGCGTGGACTGCGCGCCGGCGGCGGCCGACGGAAGCAGCACCGTCGTGACAACCTTGCTGACAGAGGCCAGCCGGTCCCGACCGGCCCGCTCGAGCTGGCGGGCGAACAGGTTGGTCGCGACGGCACCCGGGTGCACGGCGACGGCGCTGACCGGCGAACCGGCCTTGGCGCAGCGGCGGTGCAGCTCCTGCGCGAACAGCAGGTTGGCCTGCTTGGTGTTCCGGTAGACCTGCTTGCCGTCGTACGGCGTCGGGTTGAGCAGCTGCTCCCGGGTCGTCTGCGGCGACAGCTGCCCGCCGCGCGCCTCGCCGCTCGACACCACGACGACACGCGGGCGGTCGCGTCCAGCAGCGGCCACAGTGCGACGACCAACGCGGCGTGACCCAGATGGTTGGTGGCCATCTGCCGCTCGAAGCCCTGCGGGGTCAGCAGGAACGGCCCGCCCATGACGCCGGCGTTGCAGATGAGGGCGGAGAGGCGGTCGTGGCGGTCGAGCAACGTCTCGGCGCAGCGCGCGACGTTGTCGAGGTCGGACAGGTCGACCTCGACAACGCTCGTCGAGCCCGGCCCTGCTAGGCTCGCCGCGGCCTTGTCGCCCTTGGCGGTGTCGCGCACCGCCAGAACGACGTGGGCGCCGCGTCCGACGAGGTCGCGGGCCGTCTCGAAACCGATGCCACTGTTGGCGCCGGTCACGACGACGGTGCGTCCGGTCTGCTGGGCCAGCAGCTGTGGATGCCAGGCCATGCGGGCAGCGTACGCCGGTTGGACGTTCTCGAGTGCCTCCATCCACAGATGCCTACGCCCCGACTGCGACGGACCCTGATCGAGCCGCCGGCTGCCTGGTCGCAATGTCGGTTCCAGGTCGACGACCGAGCCGTCTTGCGCAGGTGAGAGCCTCGACAGGTCCAGCGCCTCTCCCGCAGCTCACGGCCAGTTCTGAGCGGAGGCGGTGGGATTCGAACCCACGAGACGCACGAAGTCGCCTACCAGTTTTCAAGTGCGTCGACGTGGTCTGCGCGGGGTCGCACCAAATCCCGAATTGTCGTCCTGACCAGGGCGTTTGCGATTCGTGGCGTGTCATGGACTCCGACACGTTCCACCCTGCGCCACGCCTGTTCGGTTGCAGGCTCGGTTGCAGGTCGGACAACTGCTGCTGGCATAGGAGCGCCGGGTCAGGTATCGGGTGTCCATCGCCAAAGTGTCGGATCCCACCGCACGGACGCGCTGTCGGCTGTGCTGTCGAGGACCGGGTCCCAGAAGAGCATGACGGCGGTATGCGCATCGTCCAGGCTCGCCCACCGTAGAGCGTGGGAGTCGGTGTAGGTCTTCCAAGGCTGTGCCCAGTCGTCCGGCGGCTTATGGAGCCGCGGTGGCCACGGCGTGGACCGCAGACGGAAGGTCTCGCGCGCCGCGGCCGTGACCGTGGCACCGTCGGGCAATGAGATCTGCTCCGCGATGACGAGCATGTCGAACAGGTCACGTGCCCGACTGCTGGGTTCGCCGCTGTAGCGGCGGGTGTAGGCGTGCAGCTTCTCGGCGAGCTGGTGGTCGGGCGTGATCATCGGCACCTGGAGCGGCGGCTCGTCGACGAAGTCGAACGGGTTCCGACTGACGGTGACTACCTCGATCGGGCGGGGATCGTGCTCGCCGACGACGTTGACGTCCAGGATCAACTGCTCGAAGACCCGACCATCGAGCGTCGCGGTGACGGCGTACCGAAACGCGCCGTCCTCGCCTTCGCCCTGGAGAGGGCGGGCGTCGCCGATGTCGAAGGTGAACCAGTCACTGTCGTCCATCTCCTCGACGATCGATAGGGCGTCCTCCAGCGAGGTGGCCGTGGCCAGCCAGTTCGCGTCGACATCCCTGGTCGCACGTGCCTGCTCGCCGAGTCGCAGAATCAGCGCGAAACCACCCTTGATCGCCCAGCTGTCGGGTGCCGCGCGCTGGAGTCGGTAGAGCAGTCGGTGGTAGGCGGCCTCCTTGCGCAGCCGCTGCAATGTGACACCCGATCGCTGCGCCTCACGGCGAAGCCGGTGCTCGAGCGCGGCCCGGAACGCCGCAGCCGACGCGTAGCGATCCCTCGCACCCACGGTTCCGCCTACTCCTCGGCCAGCGCGCCGACGACCATCGGTGCCAGGCTCGGAGTGTCCCTGACCAGCCGCCGCAGCTGACGACGACTCAGCGTGCCCCGCGCGACCGCCTGCGCAACGGCCTGTTCGACCAGCGCGGGGTCACTGGTCGCCGCAACGTCCTGCAGTGTCCGAGCGATGGTCGTCACCGGCACCGCGTTGACGCGCGTGCGGTCGGCGTCGGGCAGATCGGCGTGGTGGATGACGACGCCGTCCTGACGGCCGCGAAACTGGCGGGGCACGGTGACGTGGATCGCCGACGGCATCGCGTCGGAAATGCCGTGGACCGCCAGTGCGGTCTCGTGGCTAGCCGCGCTGTCACCGCCGACCCACAGGCAGGCGGCGACGACATCCTCGAACGGGTGCGCGGGAAAGCGGCGCAGCCGGTACAGCCCGTAGCGAACGTGGTCGATGTCCCCATGGCGGGCGCGTCGGTACAGCACCTGCTTCGAAACCCCCGCCTTGGCGGCCTGCGCGGTCGTGAAGTACCCGGCCTGTGGCTCGACCAGGTCGTACAGCACGTCCATCGTTGTTGGCACGAAAGTCACCGTATCATTTACTTTTACGCTGTCAATATCTCACATCGCCCTCGAAAGTATCCAAAGTGGTGAACTGGGCGCCGAGTGCGTGCGGGTGCCTCGTACGGGCAGCTTCCTGGACTGAGTTCGTCAACACGCACTCTGGATGCGCGGCGATCCTCGACGCGGTTGCGCCACTCTGGCATGGACCGCTGTTACCGTGCGTGGGATGATCAGGCAGCACTACCCGCGGGCATGGCAGCATCTACAGAACGCCATGCGCATCAACGGCGAGATGGCTGCGGCATGGAACGCCGCGCTCGATGACCACCTGGTCGACGACATGGTCGTGACGGACCGTGACGGCGCCGGGCGTATCGTCGTCTACGCGGACTGGCCACCGGGTCGCCGGCACGCACTCACCAACCAGTTCCGCGCCTGCGTCGATGAGCTGTGGCAGTGCCTGGACTTGCTCGTGATCGAGACGGTCGAGACGTTCAGCATCCGACAGCGCCGCTGCAACCCGGACCGTCCGCGGTTCTTTCCCGTCGCCGACTCGCCTGACGGGTTCACCGCGCTGCTGGAGGAGTCCTGCCTGGACGGCGTGCTCACCGACCAGGCGCAGCTTGTGCACGCCTGTCAGCCGTTTCACAGCCGCTTCGGCGTCGACTGGATCGACCGGCCCTGTGACGGGATCCGCCGGCTCCTCGCGTGGTCCGGCGCGCTCGACGACGACGCACGGATCAGCGCCTGGGCGACCCCTGTGGATCCGCAGATCCACGCCGAACCGCCCGCCATGGTCGAGCACGTCGAGGCCGCCGAACCGGGCGAGATCACCACCGAACGGGTGGTCGCCCGCTACCAGCTCCGCAACTACCGGCCAGGCTTCGACGTTGCCGGACAAGCGGGAACATACGTCGACATCTGCCTCGACCACGATCGCGCCCCACCGCACGTCGACGACACCTTCGCGCAACGGCTGACCGAGGTGATCGACGCGGTCGCCCGGATCGCTGCGACCTTCTCGGCCATCGCCAACCGCATCCCAGGTCCACGACGGATCCCCACGCACGACCGGCCCGACGCAACCGACACGTGGATCCCAGCCACTCAGTCAGCACGACGGTGG
>JAHWKT010000122.1:9399-11762 GCA_019347695.1 Actinomycetota bacterium
CCGGCCCGACGCAACCGACACGTGGATCCCAGCCACTCAGTCAGCACGACGGTGGACAGACACCGACCTCGCTGGGCTGGCCGCCTCGGACATCGGTCTCGGACGCGTCATCGACGCAGACGAGTTCACCCTGATCGTCACCACACCCGACGGTGTCTACGAACGCAGGATCCCCCACGCCACCGCGCTACGCCACCACGACCGGCGCGGCACAGCCGCCGAGCATGCGGTCCACGCCGCCGCCGCGTCCTGGGGACTTCCCGACTTCGTCATCCCACCAAGCGTCGAACGCAAAGGGTCAGGTGTCCGCGAGATCAGCGACGGACTCCTCGTCGTCGGCAGGCGCGGCATCATCATGCAGACCAAAGCCCGCGACGCCGACCCTCGCGACCCCACCCGAGAAGCCGCTTGGCTCGACAAGCAGATCGGCAGAGCCGTACGCCAGATCAACGGCACCGCGCGCCGGCTCCAAGACCGCGGCGTCGACATGGACAACGGGCGCGGTCACCGCGTCCACGTGGACGGCCCGTCGATCGACTGGGCCGGTGTCGTCATCATCGATCATCCCGACCCGCCCGACGACCACGCAACACCAGCCGCTGGCGGCGGAAATGTGCCTTACGTCGTCCTGTTGCGCCGAGACTGGGAATTCCTGTTCGACCAGCTCCGCTCGACCCACGCGGTCGTCAGCTACCTACACCGCGTCGACGGATCAACCGAGAAGCTCGGAACCGAGCCCGAGCGCTATTACGAACTGGCCGCCGCCGACGCCGCCGCTCCGCCGGGCCCACTCGACCCCGCGCTCGAGGGCGTCGGCGACACCCGCTCGGTTCCGCTCCTGCCCGCCGCCCCAGCGGATATCGACGACGACGCGCACAGCATCGTCAGGATCAGATGCTTTGAGGACATTGTGACCAGCGACATCGAGCCGGGCCGCCACACCGACCGGCTGAGCGTCCTCGCGTCCATCGACAGCCTGCCCGTCGCGTACCGCGCTGAACTCGGACGTCTCCTCATCGAAGCGCTGACCGCCTCGCAGCAGACCGAGCCCGACACGGTCTTCTGGCGCTTCCGTACCTACGTCGCAGGCGCCGACCGGGACCAACTCGGCTTCGGGGTCTGCTCAGTGTTCAACGAGACGATTCGCAGCGCTTTCGGAGCGTGGCTACGACTACGCCACCACGAACGCATCAGCCGGACCGGCACGACCGACCTCACGTCAGTCGGTGTGCTCCTCACGCCCCGCCACGACGGCTACCGCGAGTGGGACACGACCATGGCCGCCATCAACGGCGACCCACAGCTCACCGACCAGGAACTGCAGCAGTACCGCGAGCTGTTCAACAACTACAGATCCGATGCCGCGTGATCGCCGGCGCGCTCGGCTCAAGCAACGTACAGCGGGCACGCCGGCCGCATGCTCGACCTCCGGATGCGCCAGTCGCCGAACTAGAAGGTGCGCGGACCGTTCGCGTCGGGCCGGCCGTCGGTCGAGGCGGCGGTCGCCGTCCCATGCGTGCCGCCTCGTCCCAGTCGGTGCCGGTTCGTCCCGCTCAGCGCCTACGGATTGACGGGCGCGCCGAGTCGTACGAGCGACCCGACAAGAGGGCTGTGCAACCCCACTGCAACCGCAATGGGCAACGGCGAGGCGCCACCTTGGCCTTGCGCCAGTTGCGAGATGTGGAACGGGTCGATGCACACGATCGCGTCGACGTCGTCGTGGTCGCGGATCGCTTTGAGGTAGGCGGCGGACATGTCGATCGAGATCGCCTGCAGCTGCGCGGCCGGTCGGTGCCCAGCTCGTCGAAGAACCGCGACAGCGTGGCCGCGTCGCGGCCCTCGTCGGCCCACACGATCTCGCCGCTGTCATGGTTCGCGATGAGCGTGAGGTAGTGGTGCTGCGGTAGCTCACTTCGTCCACGCCGATGTCGAACAGGTCATCGAGACGGCTGTCGTCGAGCTGGTCGGCCACGACACGGGCCACGATCCCGCCGGTGGTGCGCCAGTTGATGCGGCATAGCTGTGTCACGGCGGTCTTGTCGGTGTGGGCGACCAGCCACGCGACGACGTCTTCGAAGTCACGGTGTGCCGCGACCGGTGCCGGGCGAACGACACCGCCTCGACGGTCACCCGGGCGCACGGGCGGCGCGACAGGCGGCGGAGTCGACAGCGCACGAGCACCCGCCAGACGCCGAAGTCCAGCGCCCGCCACGTCGACGGTCGCGGCTGCCAGTTGTGTCGCGCCGCGGTGGTCCACCCGCAGTGGGGACACTCCAGCCGCACATCGACAAATACGACACGGTCCTTGTTGATGAACTCGACGGCCGTGACCCACACGCCGGGCAAGTCGAGCAGTCGGTTGA
>JAHWKT010000123.1 GCA_019347695.1 Actinomycetota bacterium
ATCATCCAGCAGGATCCGGTGATCAGCCAGGTCAAGCTGATCGCCGAGCCGTGGGACGTCGGCGAGGGCGGCTATCAGGTCGGCAACTTCCCGACCCTGTGGACCGAGTGGAACGGCAAGTACCGTGATTCGGTCCGCGACTTCTGGCGTGGCGCCAGCGCCGGCGTCGGTGAGCTCGCGTCGCGTATGGCCGGCTCGAGCGACCTGTACGCCCACAACGGCCGGCGCCCGTACGCGTCGATCAACTTCGTCACCGCCCACGACGGCTTCACGTTGCGTGACCTGGTGAGCTACAACGAGAAGCACAACAACGCCAACCTCGACGACAACTCGTCGGGTGAGGACCACAACCGGTCGTACAACCACGGTGTGGAGGGGCCGACCGACGACCTGCAGATCAACGAGCTCCGGCTGCGCCAGCAACGCAACCTGCTGACCACCCTGTTCCTCTCTCAGGGGGTGCCCATGCTGCTCGGGGGCGACGAGTTCGGGCGCACCCAGGACGGCAACAACAACGTCTACTGCCAGGACAATCCACTGGCCTGGTACGACTGGGAGCTCAGCGGCGAGCAGCGCGACCTGCTGTCGTTCACGCGACGGCTGATCGAGCTGCGGGCCAGCCATCCGGTGTTCCGCCGCCAGCAGTTCTTCCGCGGTCACACCGGTGAGACGGTCGACCTGCACTGGCTGCGCCCCGACGGTGCCGAGATGGCCGAGGACGACTGGGCGTCGGACGACCAGCAGTCGATCATGTTCTTCCTCAACGGCAACGAGATCCCGACGCCGGATGCGCGGGGACTGCCGATCGTCGATGACAGCTTCGTGGTGCTGCTCAACGCCGCGGCCGATCCTGTGAAGTTCACGCTGCCCGATGAGCGCTACGGCCGGCTGTGGCAGCTGGTCGTCGACACCGCCGATCCCACCCGTTGGGGTGTCGGCCATCGGGCGGCGGCAGGTGATCGCGTCGGCCTGGTCGCCAAGTCTGTTCAGGTCCTCCGTCGGATGGATGATGCCCGTGAGCGCTGAGACATCGCAGTCGTCGGATGCGGCGGTGGCGGCCCCGCAACGGCGATCAGCCGACCCTGAGGCGACCTACCGGCTGCAGCTCGGTGAGGATCTGACGTTCGCCGACGTCGTGGACCTCCTCGACTACCTCGTCACGCTCGGTGTCACCGACCTGTACCTGTCTCCGATCCTGCGGGCACGCATCGGCAGCTTCCACGGCTACGACGTCGTCGACCCGACACAGGTCTCGCCGGCGCTGGGCGGCGTCGAGGGTCTGCGGGCGCTGTCGGACGCGGCGGCAGCGCGAGGGATCGGCGTCATCGTCGACATCGTCCCGAACCACCTGGCGATGTCCGACGAGAACCCGTTGTGGGAGCAGGTGCTGGCCGAGGGCGTGTCGGGTCCCGCCGGTTCCCTGTTCGACATCGACTGGCGTCCCCGCCTGCCGACGGCCGAGGGCAAGGTGATCCTGCCACTGCTCGACGACACGTACGGCGTCACCCTGACCGCCGGGGAGCTCGAGCTCGTCCGCGTGGCCGGTGGCTACCGCCTGCGCTACCGGGACCGGACGTTCCCACTCAGTCGCGAATCGCTCGACATGCTCGACGGCAGCGGTGGCGTCCGGGCGTTCGCGGGCACCGCCGGCGCCCTGACCAGTTGGCAGTCGCTGCACGGGCTGCTCGAACGCCAGCACTACCGGCTCGTCCACTGGCGCGTCGGCGACGCCGTCGTCAACTACCGTCGGTTCTTCACCGTCGACGATCTCGTGGCGGTCCGTGTCGAGGTGCCCGAGGTCTTCGAACGCACTCACGCGGTCGTCCTCGAGCTCGCCAACGACGGCGTCATCTCCGGGCTGCGGGTCGACCACCCCGACGGGCTGCGCGATCCTGAGCGGTACCTGCAGCAGCTGCGCAACCGCACGGGCGTGTGGATCGTCGCGGAGAAGATCCTGCACCCCGGTGAACGGCTGCCCGCGTGGACGGTCGCCGGCACAACCGGCTACGACTTCTGCAACGACGTGCTCGGGCTGTACACCGATGCCGCCGCGATCGACGAGCTGCGCGCGCTCGACGAGAAGTTGGGCGGAGGACGGCCGTATGCCGAGCACGCCATCGAGGGCAAGCGCGCGGTCCTGCACGGCGGCCTGTGCGCGGATCTGGAGCGGGTGGCGCAGCGACTGTGGAACGTCAGCCAGCAGCATCCGCAGGTGCGCGACGTCACGCTCGAGTGGTGCCGCAGGGTGCTCGCGGGCACCCTCGAGCAGTTCGGCGTGTACCGCACCTACGTCGATCCGGAGACCGGCACCGCCCACGAGACCGACCGCACGCAGATCGCGACAGCCATCGAACGGGCGCGCGCGGCCGACGACGAACCGCCCGCCGTGCTGTGGGACTTCGTCGAGCAGCTGCTGTCGGGCGAGGTCGGAACCGGCTCCAACACCCTCGACGTCGTCGCGCGATTCCAGCAGCTGTGCGGCGCCGTGACGGCCAAGGGCACCGAGGACACCGCCTTCTACCGCTACCGCACGCTGCTGGCCATCAATGAGGTCGGCGGTGACCCCGCCCGCCCCGGCCGCAGCGTCGAACAGTTCCAGCAGCACAACGCGGACCGTGCCGAGCGGTGGCCGTTGGCGATGCTGACCACGGCGACGCACGACACCAAGCGTGGCGAGGACGCCCGGCTGCGGATGGCGGCGATCACCGAGGCCGTGCCGCTGTGGGGCGCGGCGGTGGACGCGTGGGAGCAGCAGGCGGAGACCAGCACACTGCCCGCGCAGTCCCGCTACCTGGTCTATCAGACCGTGGTGGGTGTCTGGCCGCTCGATGGCGACCCTGCCGACGAGCACCGCGACCGACTCGCTGCCTACGCCGTGAAGGCCGAACGCGAAGCGGGGCTCTACACGACCTGGACGGACCCCGACACCGCCTTCGAGGAGCGGCTTGAACAGTTCGCCCGCTCGGTGCTCGACGCCGCCGCGGCGCCCGACGAGGTACAGCCGTTGCTGGACCGCGTCGCCGAGATCGCGATGGTTGCCGGCCTGGGTCAGGTGGTGCTGCGCACGCTGTCGCCCGGCGTGCCCGACTGCTACCAGGGCACCGAGGTCTGGGACGACGCGCTGGTCGATCCCGACAACCGTCGGCCGGTGGCGTTCGACGACCGTCGTGCGTTGCTCGACGGGCTGGCCGACGTCGATGTCGACGAGCTCCTCGCGCAGCGGCGCGACGGGCGCATCAAGGCGTTCGTGCTGCAGCGCGCGCTCCAGTCACGCGCACAGCACCCGGGATGTGTCGGGATGGGCAGCGGCTATCTGCCACTCGAGGTGTCCGGTGAGCTCGCCGACCACGTCGTCGCGTTCGCCCGGGTGTCCTCCGACGCGGCCGATGCGCTCCTGGTCGTCGCCCCGCGGCTGCCCGGCGCGGTCATGGGCGACGAAGCCGCACCAACGATCGGCGAGGTCTGGGGTCACACGGCCGTGCGGGTGCCGGGCTTCCTGCAGGGGACCTACCGCGACGTGTTCTCGGTCGGGTCGGGTGAGATCGGCGACACGATCGAGGTCTCATCGCTGTTGGCGAACCTGCCGGTCGCGGTCCTCGAGCGCACGGGTGACGCCGACGACTGATCGCCGTTGCGCCGACGCCCGCTGACGCTCAGGCGCGGGCCGCACCAGGTGCCGCTCTCGATTACGGGTTCGCGGATGTCAGGACCCCGACGGTCCAGGCGGGGATCAGACACAGCAGCACGCTGTCCCGGCGCTCGACCGTCGCGGGCGATCCCGACCCGCCGTAGGCAGGCGCCGCGCTCGACCAGCGCGGTTCCCAGTCACTGTCGACGTCGAGCGTGACGGTGACATCCTCGGCGCCGGCGTTGGCGACGACGATCACTGGCGCGTCGCCAGCGGGGTCATCGCGAAGCACTGCCATCTGTGACTGCGTAGCGAGCAGCGAACGGGTCAACGTGCGGTCGCCGGTGGCCAGGGCGGGCTCCGTGCGTCGCAGCTGGAGCAGGTCGGTCCACAGTGCGTGTCGCGCCTGGCCCGCTGCGGTGTCGACGGGGGTGCGGTCCAGGGTGCTGCGCGCGAACGTCCCGAGGTCCTGCGGATCCGGCACCTGCGCCTGGTCGAACGCGGCGAAGGCCGCGAACTCATCGCGGCGTCCGGAGCGCACCGCCTTGGCCAGCGCCGGCTCGGGGTGGCTGGAGAAGAACAGGAACGGGTTGGTCTCGCCGTACTCCTCGCCCATGAACAACATGGGAACCGTTGGTGCGAGGCACAGCAGCGCGATCGCGAGGCGCACACGGGGCGGATCAACCAGCGTACTCAACCGTTCGCCGTGAGCACGGTTGCCGATCTGGTCGTGGTTCTGGATGCACGCGACCAACTGGCGGCCGGAGACCTGCTCGGGCAGGGGTGCGCCAACCTCGCGTTGCCGGTGCACCGACCAGCGGCCGTCATAGACGAACCCGTCGGTCCACGCCTTCGCGACGTCCGGCAGACCGGTGTAGTCGCGGTAGTAGCCGTCCTGTTCACCGGTCACCGTCACGTGCAGCGCGTGATGCAGGTCGTCGAGCCACTGGGCGGTCATGCCCATCCCGCCGGCGGTCCGCGGCTGGACCGTCAGGGGATCCTGCAGGTCCGATTCCGCGATCAGCGCGAGCGGGCGCCGCAGACGCTCGGCGAGGTGATCGACCGTGGCCGACAGCTCCGCCAGGATGTGCGGTGCCGAGGTGTCGTGCAGCGCGTGTACCGCATCGAGCCGCAGTCCGTCGACGTGGAAGTCCGCGAGCCACATGCATGCGTTGTCGACGATGAATGCGCGCACGGCGTCGGCGCCCTGGCCGTCGAGGTTGATCGCCGGGCCCCACGGTGTCCTGTGGCGGTCCGTCAGGTACGGGCCGAACTCCGCGTGGTAGCTGCCGCTGGGCCCGAAGTGGTTGTAGACGACATCGAGGATGACCCCCAGTCCGTTGGCGTGGCAGGCGGCGACGAACGCCGCGAACCCCGCCGGCCCGCCATACGGTTCGTGGACGGCGTACCAGCACACGCCGTCGTAGCCCCAACCGTGCGGACCGTTGAACCCGCCGACCGGCATGACCTCGACATGGGTGACGCCCAGCGCGGCCAACGCCCCCAGGTGCTCGATCGCCGCGGCGAAGGTGCCCGGTGCTGTGAACGTCCCGACGTGCAGCTCGTAGATCACCGCGCTCGACAACGGCGCTGCTTGCCATCGGGCTTCGCTGCTCGGCCAGGCGATCTGTGACCGATCGAGCAGCGCCGACGCCTCGTGCACGCTGTCGGGCTGGTGCAGCGACGCCGGGTCCGGTCGCGGCGGACCGCCGTCGAGGCGGTACGCGTACCGGCCGGTGCCGGTCACGGGCAGCCGCGCGCGATGCCACCCGTCGCCGTCGGCGGTCAGTGGCACACTGCGTCCGTCGAGCACCACCTCGATGTTGCGAGCGTGCGGCGCCCAGACGCGGAACGTGGCCGACCCGTCGCCGTGCAGTAGCGGACCGTGACGCAGCGGATGCACCCCGCGCGCGTCTGTCGAGGTCGCGGGGTCGCCCACGTTGGAGATCTCAGTCCGCCGGGTCGAGTCCGCTGACGTTCTCGGGCGCACCGATCTCGGCGATGATCTGATCGACCGTCGGCGTGACGCGTTCGTACAGCGGCTTGGGGTACAGCCCGATGCCGACGATGACGGCGATCAGTGGCACCATGACGACCTTCTCGCGCATCGTGAGGTCGGTCATCCCGGCCGCCTTGCCCTCCACGGGGCCGTGGAACATGCGCTGGTACGCCCACAGCAGGTACAGCGCTGCGAAGACCACCCCGAACGCGGCCAGCACTGCCGCCCAGGGCGTCGTCTGGAACGAGCCGAGCAGGATCGGGAACTCGCCGACGAAGCCGTTGAGACCCGGCAGCGCCAGCGACGACAGCGCCACGACGAGGAACAGTCCACCGAACACCGGGGTGGCCTTGGCCAACCCCGAGTAGTCGGCGATCTTGCGCGAGTGCGTGCGCTCGTACATGAAACCGATCAGGATGAACAGCGCGCCGGTCGACAACCCGTGGTTGACCATCTGCACCACGCTGCCGGCGGTGCTCTGGGCGTTGAGGGCGAACACGCCCAGCACGACGAAGCCCATGTGGGCGACCGAGGAGTAGGCGACCAGCCTCTTGATGTCGGGCTGCACCATGGCGACCAACGCGCCGTACAGCACGCCGACGACGGCCAACCCCATGATCGTCGGCGCCAGCGTCTGCGTCGCCTCGGGGAAGTAGGGCAGCGAGAAGCGGATGATCCCGTAGCCGCCGATCTTCAGAAGGATCGCCGCGAGGTCCACCGAGCCGATGGTCGGCGCCTCGGTGTGCGCGTCGGGCAGCCAGGTGTGGAACGGGAACAGCGGCACCTTGATCGCGAAGGCGATGAAGAAGGCGAGGAACAGCCAGATCTGCTCGGTGCTGCTCAGCGGCAGACCACGCAGGGCGTTGTAGTCGAACGTGGTCGCCCCGCCCTTGAAGTACAGGTAGAGGATCGCGACGAGCATCAGCAGCCCGCCGATCAGCGTGTACAGGAAGAACTTGACCGCCGCGTAGCGCCGGTTCTCGCCGCCCCACACGCCGATCAGGGCGTACATCGGCACCAGCATCGCCTCGAAGAACACGTAGAACAGGATCAGGTCGAGCGCCGTGAACACGCCGATCACCGCGGTCTCGAGTGACAGCACGGCGATGTAGAAGCCCTTCTGGCGTTCGTCGACATGCCCCCACGTGGCCAGCACGGCCAGCGGGATGATGAACGTCGACAGCATGACCAGCGGCCAGGTGATGCCGTCGACGCCGAGCTGGTAGTTGATGCCCCAAGCCGGGATCCAGGCGACCCGTTCGGTGAGCTGGAAGCCCGCCTCGCCGACCTCGAACGCCGGGAACAGCGCGAGCGAGATGACGAAGACGAGCAGCGTTGCCGCGAGCGTGACGCGGCGGATGGCCTCGGTGCGAGTACTGGGGATCATCGCGACGACGAACGCGGCGACGGCGGGCAGCCAGATCAGGATCGACAGCAACGGCAGATCAGCCAACACCAGCTCCAACCACGATCGTCATGGGTGCGTCCGCACGATATCTCCCCGGCGCCCCCCATGCGAGGCAGCGCCGTCGCGGGAACCCCCCACGCGAACGTCGGGGTGGTCGACATACGTCGCACTATTCTCGTCTTCCGTCGACCACCCCGAAGTGCGCTGGGAGGCGATCACACCGCGTCGTCGGGGATGAGCCAGAGGGTGGCGAGTGGGGGCACGAAGATCGACGCCGAGGCGGTCATGCCGTGCCACGGTGCCGCCTCGGCGGTGATGGCGCCCATGTTGCCGAGGTTGCCGCCGCCGTACGCGTCGGCATCGGTGTTCATCAGCTCGCGCCAGCGCCCGGCCTGGGGCATGCCGAAACGCTGGTCGTCGCAGGGGATGGGCGACAGGTTGACCACGCACACCATCGGGCTGTCGTCAGCCGCGTAGCGCACGAACGAGAGCAGGTTGGCGTCGGCGTTGTTCGCGTCGATCCAGCGGAACCCCTGCGGGTCGTGGTCGCGCTCCCACAGCGCCGGCTGCTCGCGGTACACGCCGTTGAGGTCGGCCACGAGCTGGCGCAGCCCCGCGTGGTCCGACTCGGAGAGCAGGTCCCAATCGAGCTGGCGGGCCTCGCTCCACTCACGCCACTGCCCGAACTCGCCACCCATGAACAGCAACTGCTTGCCGGGATGCGCCCACATGTAGCCGAACAACGCCCGCAGGTTGGCGAACTTCTGCCAGCGGTCGCCGGGCATCTTGTCGAGCAGGCTGCGCTTGCCGTGCACCACCTCGTCGTGTGACAGCGGCAGCACGTAGTTCTCGCTCCAGGCGTAGAGCAGACCGAACGTCAGCTCGTTGTGGTGGAACCGGCGGTGGATCGGGTCGCGCGAGAAGTACGACAGCGTGTCGTGCATCCACCCCATGTTCCACTTGAACCCGAACCCGAGCCCGCCGAGGTGCACCGGCCGCGACACACCCGGCCAAGCCGTCGACTCCTCGGCGATCAGCAGTGCCCCCGGGTTGCGCCCGTAGACGGCCGTCGCGGTCTCCTTGAGGAACTCGATCGCCTCGAGGTTCTCGTTGCCCCCGTAGGCGTTGGGCACCCACTCACCCTCCTCCCGCGAGTAGTCGAGGTAGAGCATCGAGGCGACGGCGTCGACGCGCAGCCCGTCGACGTGCAGCTCCTCGAGCCAGAACAGCGCGCTCGCCACCAGGTAGTTGCGGACCTCGTTGCGGCCGAAGTTGTAGATGAGCGTGCCCCAGTCGGGGTGCTCGCCCTGGCGGGGATCGGCGTGCTCGTACAGTGCGGTGCCGTCGAAGCGGGCCAGCGCCCACTCGTCTCTGGGGAAGTGCGCCGGCACCCAGTCGACGATGACGCCGAGGCCCCGCTGGTGCAGGTGGTCGACGAGGTAACGGAAGTCATCGGGGCTTCCGAACCGCGCCGTCGGGGCGAACTGGCCGGTCACCTGGTACCCCCACGAGCCCGCGTACGGATGTTCGGCGACGGGCAGGAGCTCGATGTGGGTGAACCCCATGTCGTCGGCGTAGTCGGCGAGCTGACTCGCGAGCTCCCGGTAGGTCAGTGGCCGGCCGTCGGTGTGCCGCCATGATTCGAGATGCACCTCGTACACCGACAGCGGCTGCTCGTGCCACAGCTGCTCCGGCCGGCGATCCATCCAATCGTCGTCCTGCCACTCGTAGGACGACGCGAAGACCCTGCTCGCGTTGTCCGGGGGCGCCTGGGTGGCGAACGCGAGCGGATCGGCGTGCAACGTCAGGTGCCCATCGGACCGTAGGACCTCGTACTTGTAGACGGCCCCTTGCTCGACGTCGGGAATGAACAGCTCCCAGATCCCCGAGTCGAGCATCCGCATCGGATGCCGCCGCCCGTCCCACTGGTTGAAGGAGCCGACGACCCGAACCGACTGGGCGTTGGGCGCCCAGACGGCGAACGAGACGCCGGGCACGTCGTCGACCGTCGTGACCTGTGCCCCCAGCCGCCGCCACAACTGCTCGTGGCGGCCCTCGCCCGCGAGGTGCAGATCGATGTCGCCGAGCGTCGGCCAGAACGCGTACGGGTCGCGGGCCGTGAACTCGACGCCATCGGCGGTGCGCATACGCAGCCGGTAGTCGCCCGTCTGGATCTTGTCCGGCACCAGCGCCTCGAACAGCCCGCCGTCGGCCGTGCGGGTGGCCGCCACCACCGTGTCGTCGCCGACCTCGACATCGACCTCCGCGACGTCCGGGCGCAGGACGCGTACGACGGTGCCGTCGCGATGCTCGTGCAACCCGAGCACACGGTGCGGGTTGATGTGCGTGCCGGCGAGCAGCGCATCGACGTCGTCGGGGTGGGCGTGCCACGAGGTGGCTGGCATGGCTGTTCCTCTCGTCTGGGCGGCACGGTCGATGCCCCCGCTCGTGCGTCGGTCAAGGATTCGTCTGACGCCGCCGATCGGGATCGCGAGCCAGTCCGGCCGGTTGGCCCGCTCATACCCGATCTCGTAGACCGCCTTGTCGAGCTCGAACAGTGCGAGCAGGGCGGGATCGACCGGCACGTCCGCGTGGGCCTCGTAGCCCGCGAGGAAGCTGTCGCGGGCGGCGTCGCGCCACGCGGCCAGGGCCGGCGGCAGGTGATCGTCGTCGGACCGTTCCGGTGCCGGACGCGTGTCGTCGGTCGTGGCGTCGGGGTGCTCGAAGCTGCGCAGCGCGGCCGCGGCGGCATAGTCGAACGACCGCAGCATGCCGGCGATGTCGCGCGCGGCGGGACCTGGCGCCCGCCGCTGGTCGAGCGACTTGGCGGGCTCTCCCTCGAAGTCGATGATCCGCCAGCCGTCCGGCGAGCCGAGCACCTGGCCCAGGTGGAGGTCGCCGTGGATCCGCGCCACCACACCGGCGTCGGTGAGCTGCTCGGTGATCCGGTCGACGGCGGCGTGCACGGGGTCGGCCGCCAGCTCGCTCACCGGCCGGGCGTCGAGGACGGCGGCGATCTGCCGGTGTGCCGCCTCGATCCACCCATCGACGTCGTCGTGGGTCGCTGCGCGGTGGGGCAACGCACGTCGGAGATCGGCGTGCACCCGCGCGACGGCGGCGCCAAGGTCGGCGAGGCCGGTGATGAAGTCCCGCCGACTCGGATCGGTGGTGTCGGCGGCGTCAGCGACCGCGGCACGCCACGCGTCCCACCCGTCGACGACGTAGGCGCCGACCACACCCAACGCCACCACGTCGTCGCCGCCACGGTGGTGCAACGCACCGAGCTGTGCGGGCACGTCGCGATTGCCGGCGGCGGTCAGCGCCGCCGTGAGCTCGATGTCGGGGTTGATGCCGGGCTCCAGCCGGCGAAACAGCTTGAGCACCGCCGTGTCACCGAACACCACGCTGGTGTTGGACTGCTCTGCGTCGAGCGTGCGCGCGTCGGCGGGCACGTTGCTGGCGGCGGCCGCCCGCCCCTCGATCGTGGCCCCCGCGTCGGTGACGATGGCGCCGCCGTCGGCCGCGAGCCGCGCCAGCTCCCCGAGCGCCACCGGGCCGCTCGTGGCATCGCGCCATCGTGCGCCGTCGAACGTCACCGCGTCACCGGCGTCGGTGTCGGGCCCGTTGGCCGCCACGAGCACCACCTGGTAGCGCTCGGCGGGATCGGCGGTGTACACGACGTCGACCAGCAGCCAGCGCGCAAGTGACAGCAGGGTGGCGCTGTCGACGACCGAGACCGACGCGATGTCGCGGTCCTTGCCCTGGAACCAGCGCCGCGTCGGCAGCCAGCGGGACAGGTCGGGGCTCGCGGTCATCGGCGATCGCCGCGTCGCGGGTGCGGATCGGGCGCGATCTGGAACCAATAGAAGCCGTGCGGTCCGAGCGTCAGCAGGTACGGCAGCGTACCGATCGTGGGGAACCGGGTGCCGCCGAGCAGCTCGATCGGGTGGTCGCCCGCGAAGCGGGACAGGTCGAGCTCGACGTACTGCGCGTCCCCCGACAGGTTGGCCACCACGAGCACCGTGTCGTCGGGTGTGGACCGCAGGAACGCCAGGACCCGCCCGTTCGAGGGGCGCAGCGCCTCGAAGTCGCCGGTACCGAACACCGGATGCCGCTTGCGCACGTGGATCAGCGAGCGTAGCCAGTGCAGCTGTGAGTTCGGATCCCGCTGTTGCGCCTCGACGTTGAGCGCTTGGTAGCTGTACACCTGGTCCATGATCGGCGGCAGGTACAGCTCGGGGAACTCGGCCCGCGAGAACCCGGCGTTGCGGTCGATGCTCCACTGCATCGGCGTGCGCACGCCGTCGCGGTCGCCGAGGAAGATGTTGTCGCCCATGCCGATCTCGTCGCCGTAGTACATCACAGGTGAGCCCGGAAGACTGAACAGCAGAGCGTGGAACAGCTCGATCAGCCGAAGGTCGTTCTCGAGCAGCGTCG
Organism: Actinomycetota bacterium; assembly: GCA_019347695.1. Lineage (GTDB taxonomy): Bacteria > Actinomycetota > Nitriliruptoria > Euzebyales > JAHELV01 > JAHELV01. The sequence continues at coordinate 11,473 of JAHWKT010000123.1, forward strand.
CCAGTCGGCGACGGATGCCAGTGTTGGACACCATGCGCGGGTCCGTGGCGTACTCGGCGTACATGTAGTCGCGTTCCTCGTCGGTGACCATCTCGAGCGTCAGCTCGTCGTG
>JAHWKT010000124.1:0-8914 GCA_019347695.1 Actinomycetota bacterium
CAGCACCCGTCCCATCACCTCGCACAGCGGCGCGTACTCGAGGTTGGTCAGACCGGCCCCGAGGCCGCTGTGGGGCAGGAACAGGTTCCACAGCCCCGCGTCACGCGCCCGGCGCTTGAGCTCCTCGACGATCTCGACCGGCTTCCAACGGTCACCCTCGGCCACCTGCTCGGGGTAGGTCTGCTCGTTGGGATAGACGTGGGTGTCCATGAACCCAACCAACCGCTCGTGCAGGTCGTGTGCACGGTCTGACATCTCCAACTGCATGACTGCCCCGGTCGCAGGTCAGCGGTGTGACGGCTCATCCGCCATCATTCCGCCGCGCTCCACCTTGCACACCCGGCAGCCCCGCAAGGTGGGTGTGGTCATCGGGCGGTGAGCCCGCCGTCGACCGCGATGGTCTGACCCGTGATGTAGGCCGAGGCATCCGACGCGAGCAGCACCGCGACACCCTTGAGATCCTCAGGGCCGCCGACCCGGCCCAGCGGTGTGATCTGCTCGATGAGGTCCTTGGCGTACTCGAGCGTGCCTCGCGTCATCTTGGTGGGGAAGTAACCGGGCGCGATGGCGTTGACGGTCACGCCATGCCTGGCCCACTCGACCGCCAGTGCGCGCGTCATCGTGATCACGCCGCCCTTCGACGTGTTGTAGGCGATGGTGCCCATCATGTCGGGATGGTTGCCCCGCATGCCCGCGACCGACGCGACGTTGATGATCCGACCGCGACCGCGGGGCAGCATCGTGGCCGCGGCGATCCGTTGCGTCAGCTGGAAGGTGGCGGTGAGGTTGAGGTCGATCACCTTGTGCCACGCATCCATCGGATGCTCCTCGGCCGGCGCACGCCAGGTGGCGCCTGCGTTGTTGACCAGGATGTCGACGGTGTCGTGGCGGTCGAGGACACCCGACACGAAGGCGTCGACGCCCTCGCCGTGCGACAGGTCACAGGGCACGACCATGACCTCGATGCCCTCCGCACGCAGCGTCTGCGCCGCCTGGCCCAGCTGGTCGCGCTTGCGGGCCGTCAGCACGAGCCTGGCGCCCTGCTCGCCCAGCGCCTCGGCGATCTGCAGGCCCAGTCCGCGGGAGCCGCCGGTGACGACCGCCGTCCGTCCCGCGAGGTCGAACAACTCGTTGACACCCATCGGTCGCCCTCCGCACGAGTCCACCAGTCCGCTGACATCAGGGCACGCTACCCCGTCGCCGCCCGACAGCGACAGATCGACGGCCTCGATGGCCGCTTGCCAGGGACCGCCACCGCGACGAGACTGGACCGGCTGTCTGTGCGAGGACACACCGATGATCCACCGCAGCCCGTTTCCCGACGTCGACGTCCCCGCTGCGTCACTGCCGGCGTTCGTTCTGGCCGACGTCGAACAGCGTCGGGACAAACCGGCACTGATCGACGGCCCCACGGGACGGACACTCACCTATGGCCAGCTGGCCGGCGCGGTCGCGCGCGTCGCCTCGGGCTTGGCCGGCCGCGGCCTGCACAAGGGTGACGTGCTGGCGATCGTGAGCCCGAACCTGCCGGAGTTCGCGATCGTGTTCCTCGCGGTCACCAGCCTGGGCGGTGTCGTGACCACCGCAAACCCGCTGTACACGGCCGACGAGCTGCACTTCCAGCTCGTCGACGCCGGCGCAAGCATGGTGCTCACGGTGCCGCCGCTGGTCGACACCGCCCGTCTGGCGACGCGGCAGACCGCCGTGCGCGAGGTGATCGTGTTCGGCGAGGCGGACGGGGCGACGCCGTTCGCCGCGCTGCTCGCCGACGGGGTCAGCGCCGACCCTGCCACCATCGACCCCGCTGCCGACCTCGCGGTCCTGCCGTACTCCAGCGGTACCACCGGGCTGCCCAAGGGGGTTATGCTGACGCATCGCAACCTCGTCGCCAACATGACGCAGCTCGACGGGCTGGCCCCGTACACCGCAGTGTCGATCGGCGCCGGCGACGTCGTGCTCGGGCTGCTGCCCTTCTTCCACATCTACGGCATGACCGTGATCATGGCGTACGGCCTGCACAAGGGCGCGACCATCGTGACGATGCCACGATTCGATCTCGAGCAGTTCCTCGAGCTGATCGAACGCCACCGCGTCACCTACGTCAACGTCGTGCCGTCGATCGTGCAGGCGCTCGCCAAGCATCCCATGGTCGACAACTACGACCTGGGCTCCCTGCGGGAGGTCGGCAGCGGCGCGGCGCCGCTGGGCGGCGACGTCGCCCGCATGGCGGCGGACCGCATCGGCTGCGGTGTGGTCCAGGGCTACGGCATGACCGAGCTCAGCCCGGTCAGCCATGCCAACCCCGACGACCACGACCAGCTCGACCCGTCGTCGGTCGGCCCGCCGATCCCGGGCACCGAGTGCCGGGTGGTCGACGTGGAGTCCGGCGAGGACGTCGGTGTGGGCGAGCCGGGCGAGCTGCTGGTCCGCGGCCCGCAGGTGATGCGGGGCTACCTCAACAGCCCGGACGCCACCGCGGCGGCAATCGATGACGACGGGTGGTTGCGCACCGGCGACATCGCAACCGTCGACGATCGCGGCTACTTCGCGATCGTCGATCGGGTCAAGGAGCTGATCAAGGTCAAGGGGTTCCAGGTCGCGCCCGCGGAGCTCGAGGCCCTGCTGTCGACCCACGACGGTGTCGCCGACGCCGCCGTGGTCGGCAGGCCCGACGAGGAGGCCGGCGAGGTGGCGGTGGCCTTCGTCGTGGCGACGTCAGACCTGGACCCCGATGAGCTGATGGCGTTCGTGGCCGACCGGGTGGCACCGCACAAGCGCATCCGCGCGGTCGAGCTGGTCGAGCAGATCCCCAAGTCGCCGTCGGGCAAGATCCTACGCGGGCTGCTGATCGACCGAGACCGCGCCACGGGCGCCTGACCGGCCTCAACCTCGACATTCGTCGATGGTGACTGACGTTCGCCGTGGTGGTCAGACCGCGAGGGTCGCCGCGACGCCGATGGCCGCGCCGCCGAGCACGAGCCACGCCGAGTTGAGGTCGGTGCGCCACAGCAGCAGCCCGGTGAGCGCCGCCACCCCGGCGGTGAGGGCGTCGACCAGCGCGTCACCGGCGAGCTCCACCAGCACGCCCGCCATCAACCCCACGGCGGCGGCGTTGACACCGTCGAGCAACGCGGCGGTCCACGTACGCGTGCGCAGCCGTTCGACGAACGGGCCGATGGCCGCGACGAAGCAGAAGGCGGGAAGGAAGATTCCGACCGTGGCCACCACGGCGCCCGGCACGCCGGCCAGCACGTAGCCGATGAACGTCGCCGTCGTGAACAGCGGCCCTGGGGTGAACTGCCCGATGGCGACGGCGTCGAGCAGCTGCTGGTTGGTCAGCACGTCCAGGCGCGCGACGAGGTCGCTGCGTAGGAACGCGAGCAGCACGTAGCCGCTGCCGTACAGCACCGCGCCGATCTTGGCGAACACCGCGAACAGGCGACCCAGCCCCAACGACGGAGCCGACGCCGTCGCCAGCAGAACGCCGACCAGGGCCAGCGGTCCGTCGCTCGACCGGGCGGTGCGCCACGTCAGCACCACCACCGCACCGACGAGCAGGATCGCGATCTCGTTGGCACCGAGCAGATAGGCGACGAGCGCCGCGCCGCCGACCGCCCACTGCAGCGCGTCGCGGGTCAGCGCGGTGCGTCCGAGCTTGAGCAGTGCCTGCGCGATGATCGCGAGCACAACCGGCTTGATGCCGTACAGCACCGCCTGGCCGCTGGGTGTCTGCCCGTAGCGCACGTACGCGACGGCGCACGCCAGCACGATCGCGGCGGCCGGCAGGATGAAGCTGGCACCGGCGACCAGCAGCCCCCGGGCGCCGGCTCGCACGCGCCCTACGTGCATCGTCATCTCGGTCGAGTTCGGTCCCGGGATGAGGTTCGTGACGCCGATCAGATCGAGGAAGTCCTGGTCGGAGATCCAGCGACGCCGCTGCACCACCTCGTCGTGCATCATCGCGATGTGGGCCGCGGGGCCGCCGAACGCGATGACGCCGAGCTTGCCGAACAGCTGCGCGAGCTCGCGCAGCCGCCCGTCGTGCTCCGCAGGTTCCGCGGCCACGTGGTGACTCCATCGGTGGTCGGTTCACATCCGTCGACTGCCGCGGTCGCGGCGCACCGCCGGGGAGCCTAGCCGTTGGGTTGCCGACGGCGGCCGCCTCGGCCGGACGGATCGCTAATGCGGGTGGGCTGCCGGTCGAGGGTGTGGCTGCGTGAGAGCGCAGTGTGGTCCTGTGAGGATACGGAGCTCGTGTGAACCCTCGACGCGTGATCGGCATCGGCTGTGACGACCACGGCGACCAGGTGGCCGGGCTGCTGGTTGCCCGTGTCGTTGCGGCGGCGGCGCCCGACGACGTGACCGTCGTCGAGAGCTGTGGTGCGCCGGCCGAGCTGATCGACGCCTGGTGCGACGCGGACGAGGTGACCGTCGTCGAGGCGATGCCCGGCGCCGTCGCCGGCACGGTTGCCACGTGCCAGCCTCATCCGCGACCGCTGGCGTTCGGCTGCTCGCCGACCCGCCTGTCACCCGAGGTGCGCGAAGCCCTGGCGTCGGGTCCGCTGCCAACGCGGATCACCGTGATCACCATCGCCGCGCAGCGCTTCTCGCGCAACGCCGGGGTGTCTCCCGACGTGGCGCACGCCGCGCACGGGGTCGCGACCGGCCTTCTCGCGGACCTGGGGGCCGGTGTCGCCGCGGCCACGCCCGTCGCGGTCCCGCCGCCGATGCGGCAGACCGTCGGCGTCTGAGCACCGCCGCTCAGGTGTCTGTGCGTCGCAGCTGCGCGCGGAGATGGTGTTCGTCGATCGATCCGCCGTAGCTCATCCACAGGTCGACCACCAGCCGGTCAGCGCCGACGGCCCACCGGCGCCGCACGGACGCGACCTCCAACGCGCTCGCGCTGCGTCCCAGGACGGTGATGCCGAACTCGATCACGCCGTCGCGCAGCGTGCCGTGGTGCACCTCGGCGAAACCCGTCGGTTGCGCCACCAGCAACTCGACGCGGTCGCCGGCGACACGCACGTAGCCGCACTCGACGTGGAGCCCGACACCCGTCTCCGCGTGTGCCGTGCGCTGCCGGTAGTCGATGATCGGCTTGCCCGGCAGTCGCATGAACGTCAACTGCTCCCGGTAGCCGAACGGCTCGATGCTCGGGTAGTGGCCGTCGCCGGGGCCCTCCCACACGCCCGGTAGCACGTCGAGCAGGTTCACAGCGGCCAGGCGTCCGACGGGATGGCCGCCACGACCAGCACCAGGCTGACGATCACCGTGCCGAGTCCCAGCATCGCCTGCTGTCCGCGACGTGCGCGCGCGACCCCTGCCGACGCCACGCCGGTCGCCAGGATCATCATCGCCGGATGGATGAACGACCGGAAGACGTCGTCGCCGCCCCAGCGACCCTGGATCAGCCAGACCACGATGCCGATGAGCAGTTGCACGCCGATCGCCACGGCGAACAGCGAGCCCATCCGCTCGGTGAACGCGTCGAAACCGCTGGGGCCGCGGGCGCGCCCGTACCCCACCAGGGCCCCGACCGCCGCCAGCAGGACCAGCCAGCGGAACAGGCTGTGCAGCAGGACCATGGGAAGGTGCCCTCTCGCGCTCGACGTCGTCGGGCGCAGTATCGCAGTTCGGCCGGCACCTCGCCGCCCCGGCGCGAGTGCAGTGGATGATGATCACCACGGATGGTCGGTAGTGATCGTCCACGCACCGTGGTCGGGGCGCCGGCGTCGATCCGGCTCGACCACCCGATGGATGTCAGTCGGCGCGACCGCTGTGCGGCGGCTCCGCGATCGTCGTGATGACGCCGGTGTCGATGTCGACGATCCCGACGCTGGTGACCTGCGCGTCGGTCGCCCGGAGCCGCTTGATCGCCTGCACCGCGATCGGCACCTGCTCGTGCGTCAGGCCCTGCGCCAGGGTGCAGTGCGGCACCCACGCGTCGGGCAGATACAGGCGTCCCGACTCGACGCCGGCGCCAGCCAGGCGGACGTGGAGCGTCCGGTGCAGGCGGAGCAGACGCAACGTCGGCACCACGCTCAGGTACAGCACCCCGGCGCGGCCGGGGAAGACGGCGACCGAGCCCAGGCACAGAACCAGGTCGGTCGCCTCGGCGAGTGGCTCGAGCGCGGCGCGGGCCTGCGCCGGCGTGATGTGCTCGGCGACCACGAGCGAAACGTGTGGGCGATGACGGCAGTGGTCGACCGTCGCCATGCTGCGGACACCTCGTGCCTCCAGGCTGGCCCACATGGAACGGACGGCTGCCTCCGCGTGCGGATCGAAGAACATCTCGAGTGCGTATGCCACGGCGCCGAGTATGTGACCCGCGGGCGGTGCGCGCGCAACATTTTCCGTGGCCGATATCGCGAGATGAGCGCCGGAGGCGGCCCGCACGAATGCCCGGCGGCGTGACGCCGGCGGGCTCGGCGTACTCGACGCCCGGCGTCACCCGTTGCCCTATCGGCGCGAACTCTTAGCCGGTGGCGCTGCTGACCGACTGGCAGCCGTGTGAACGTCACCCCCGTCTCCCGCCATGCACGGCGCCCGCTGCGTCGCTGGCTGCCCGCCCTGGTCACCCTGACGCTGCTCGCCACTGCGGCCCCGGGACTCGCGTCGACCGCGCCGGTCCGCGTCGTGGTCGACTTCGCCGCGGGCGTCTCCGCAGGTCAACGTGCCGCAGCGCTCGCGGACGCCGCTGTCGACCGCCGAACCGTCGCGGCAGCGTCGGTCGTGACCGGCCACTCGGTCGACGACCGGGTCGCTCCCACGACCGTGGCCCAGGTGACCGCCGCGCAGCGCGCCCGGCTGGCCGCCGACCCGCGCGTCGACGACGTCTACGACGACATCCCGGTGCGGGTGCACGACACCACCGCCGCCGCGGTCGTGCCGGAGGACCCGGCCTGGTCGCAGCAGGATGGCGTCCGCCAGATCCGGGCCGCCGACGTCTGGGAGCACACCACCGGTGACCCGTCGGTGACCATCGCCGTGGTCGACACCGGTGTCGACCCCGACAACGCGGATCTGCAGGGCCGGCTCGTCGACGGCCATGACTTCGTCAACGCCGACGCCGATCCGCGCGACGACAACGGGCACGGCACCGCGGCGGCAACGATCGCTGCCGCCGCGGGTGACACCGTCGGCATCGCCGGTGTGTGCTGGCAGTGTCGCGTGATGCCGGTCAAGGTGCTCGACGAGACCGGCAAGGGGTTCCTGTCCGATGCCGCGAACGGGATCGCCTGGGCGGTCGAGCACGGTGCGGACATCATCAACGTCAGCCTCGGCGCGCCCGACACCATGCCGCTGCTCGACGACGCCCTGCAGGCGGCCGTGGACGCGGGGGTACTGGTCGTCGCCAGCGCCGGCAACGCCGGCGACACGGCGCCGCAGTGGCCGGCCGCCGACGACCGCGCCATGGCGATCGCTGCACTCGAGACACCCGACACGCGCGCGTCGTACTCCAATCACGGCTCGTGGGTGGACGTCGCCGCTCCCGGCTGCAACCCCGCAGGTTGGCTCGATGAGGCCACCGTGTCGTTCTGCGGCACGTCATCGGCCGCCCCGCTGGTGAGCGGCGCCGCAGCGCTGCTGACCGCCGCACGGGACGCGCCGGCTGCCACCGTCATCCGCACGGCCCTGGCCGACACCGCCGTGCACGTCGGGCCGGGTCTCGGCAGCGGGCGTGTCGACGCGCTGTCGGCGTTCCTCGCCCTGCCGACCTTCGTCGACATCAGCGCGAGCGTCCACGCGGAGAACATCGAGAAGATCGCCGCCGCCGGTCTCACCGACGGCTGCACGCCGGACAGGTACTGCCCGGACGCGCCGGTGACCCGCGCGCAGATGGCGTCGTTCCTCGACCGCGCCCTCGACCTCGACGCGGGAACCGCGACGTTCGCCGACGTCTCGTCCGACAACACCCACGCTGCGAGCATCGCGGCGATCGCCGCCGCCGGCATCTCCAACGGTTGCGCGCCGAGCAAGTACTGTCCGGCCGCGCCGGTGACCCGCGCCCAGATGGCGTCGTTCCTCGACCGCGCGCTTGACCTTGCCAACGGGCCCACGCGGTTCGCCGACGTCGACCCCGACGGGGTGCACGCGATCGCGATCTACTCGATCGCCGCTGCCGAGATCACCAACGGCTGCGTGCCCGATCGCTACTGCCCGCGGGATCCCGTCACCCGCGGGCAGATGGCGAGCTTCCTGGCGCGCGCCCTCGAGCTGTGACCCCGTCGGCGCGGCCACCGAGTGCCACCCGGGAGGTCCTCGTCACTCGGCGAGCGCGCCGATCCGCTCGTTGAGCTGCTCGGGCGTCGTCTCGCCGCTGAAGCGCTGCACCACGGTACCGTCGCCGTCGACCAGCACCCAGTACGGGTAGGTCGTCAGCCCGTAGGCGCGGCCGGCGGCATCGTTGCCATCGACCAGCGTCGGGACCGGCCAGTTCTCGCGCTCGAGCCAGCCGTGCGGCGGGAAGTTCGGCCGGTTGCGGTCGATGCCGGTCGCCACGCTGACCACCTCGACGCCCTCCGGCACGTTGCCGTCCTCGACCCACTGGGTGACCACGGGTACCTCACGCTGGCAGTGGGGGCACCAGTGCGCGAGGAACACGATCGCCTTCGGCGTCCCGTCGCCCGGCTCGATGGTGATCTCGTCGCCGGAGATCGACGTGCCGCTCATGGTCGGGGCCTGGCTTCCCACCGCGCTGTCCAGCCCGGTGCTGAACGGCTGCAGCGCCTCACCCGACACGTCGGCGTCGGTGATCTCGGCGCCGGGTCCCGTGGAGCGTGACACGAACGCGAGCACCGCGAACAGCACGACCAGCACGGCCAGGAACACCCAGATGAGGGAGTTGCCTCCGCGGGTCGACCGTCGGCCGTGGGCGCCACGCCGCGACTTCGCTGTGGAGCGCCTTCTCTTC
>JAHWKT010000124.1:9014-11567 GCA_019347695.1 Actinomycetota bacterium
TGTGACCTATCGCTGTCGCTACTTCGGGCCCATCATCCCACCGCCGTGCCCGCGGTCGCGGATTCGTCGGCGACGGCGCGCTCCGTGCTGGTCGCCGCCAGCAGCGTGATCACCGCGAGGAACCCGCAGAGCGCCATGAACGGGATCGACACGAAGCCGAACTCCCGCACGAAGACGGCGCTGCACGGGTTGTCGACCGCGCAGCCGGTCGCCTCGAGGTCCGGCACCCACTGGACCGCGTAGTGGTAGACGGAGATCACCGCGCCACTGCCCGCGAGCACCCACGCGTACGGCAGCACCGACAGATCGCGGCGCACGGCCGCGATGCCCAGGATCGGCGCGAGCGGGTACATCGCGATGCGCTGGTACCAGCACAATGTGCAGGGTGGATAGCCGAGGACCTCTGAGAAGAACAGGCTGCCGACCATCGCGGTCGTAGCGACGACCGCGGCCAGTGCCAGCGCGGCCGGCGCGAGATCGGACAGCACCGTCGCCGCCTGGCTTTCCGGCGCTCGCCGTGCTGCGGCGAGCAGCGCCGTCACACCGACCGCACCGGCGAGTGCGGTCAGCGCGAGCAGCGAGAAGAAGAACGCAGCCATCAGATGTTCTCTGATCGGTCGCTGGGCCGTCGCGGTGGGGTGGTTCGCCGAGCCACGCTCCGCACCATCGATGTCCGCGGTCGCAACGTCATCGTCGCGTCTCCTGCGACGGACGCAGCGGACCATTGTCTGTGCGGTCGGGACGTCGGCATGGCGGTTACGATGCAGATGGTATGACGCAGCACGACGCCAGGTCGCGCCGTCGTGGTCGGCTCGTCACAGCGTACGGGACCGGATCCGTGTTCGCCGCACACGCCGTGGGGTGGAAGACTGGCCGGCAGCTACACTCCGGCGGTCACGACCGCCAGCGCACGATCCGCAGCGGAGGAGCACATGACCGCGCACCAGATGGACACCACAGCGAGGACCGCCGTGCGTGCACTCGTGCTGTTGGTGGTGCTGCTCACGGCCGTGCTGGCGGTCCCGTCGACGGCCGGCGCCACCGAGGAGGCATCGGCACCCGCCGAGGAGGAGAACCTCACCTACGAGGAGCTGCAGCAGCAGGCGTCACAGCGGGCGCAGGAGTTCTTCCCGGACGAGTACGAGGAGCCCTCCTTCTTCCAGTGGCTGTCGGTGCCCAACTTCGTGGGTGGCCTGATCATCACCGGCGGGCTTCTCGCCGCCTACCTGTGGTGGCAGCCCAAGTTCGCGGCCGAACGGCGCGAGAAGAGACGACGCTAGGACGAATGGCATGAGCGGGCTGCCAACACTCAGGTCCGACACGGACGTCGGCCCGCTCGCTGACTGGGCGCTCGCCGAGCGCGTGGCGCGGATGATCGCGCTGCGCGATCAACCACAGGTGACGCGGGGTGAGGTCGACCGGCTGCGCGCGGAGCTGCGCGACACGGTCGTCCGCGCTGACGGTCTGGCGCGGGAGGTCACGGGGCTCGGTGTGGATCTGCCCGCAGCCACCGTGCGGGTCGTCGGACGTGGCGAGTGGCTGAGAAGCAACCTCGACAGCATCGCATGGCTGGTCGATCCGCTGGCCGGGCAGCTGATGGACCGCAGCGAGGTCAACCGCACGCTCGCCCGCAAGGCCCTCGGCATTCAGCTCGGGATCGTGTTCGGCTACCTGTCGACCAAGGTGCTGGGACAGTACGAGGTGCTCCTGCCCAACGATGAGGAGCCCGGACGCCTCACGTTGGTGGGGCCGAACCTCGTCGAGCTCGAGCGCCAGTACCTGCCGACGGTCAACGTGACACCCTCGGCGTTCCGGATGGGGGTCGTGCTCCACGAGCTGGCGCATCGCCTACAGTTCGAAGGGGTCCAGTGGCTGCGACCGACCCTGCGTCGCATCGTCGACACCTACCTGTCCGAGACCCGTCTGGACGCCGACCGCCTCAAGACGATCGTCGACCGGCTCGGGGAGGTGCTGCGGTCCGCGCGGGAGGGGCTGAGCGTCAAGCACTTCCTCGAGGCGGTGCTCACACCGGCGCAGCGCGCGCTGATGGACACGGCCCAGAGCATGATGGCGCTGCTGGAGGGCCACGGCAACGTGGTCATGGACTGGGGTGCCGAGCTGCTGGCCGAACGCGACGCCGCCGGAGAGGACGTCGCCGGTGTCCGCCAGGCGCTCAACGAGCGCCGCAAGCGTGGTGCCGACCGGCTGCTGTTCAAGGTGCTCGGCCTGTCGATGAAGGCGCGGCAGTACTCACTCGGGGAGGAGTTCATCCTCGAGATCGAACGGCGGCATGGCCGCGAGGTGTTCAACCAGGTGTGGCGCGACCCGGCCTACCTGCCCATGCCCGAGGAGCTTGAGCAGCCCGAACTGTGGGTCGGCCGCGTGGCGGGGTAGGCCATGGGCGCCGCGGCGGAATCCGATCCCAGGGTGCGGGCGAGCGTCAGCGAGCCGGTGGGCGGGGACGAGCCGGTGCGGGCGAGCGTCAGCGAGCCGGTGGGCGGAGACGGGCATGTGGCCGGCACCGGCGCCAGCGGTGACCGAGGGCGGTCGGCC
>JAHWKT010000125.1 GCA_019347695.1 Actinomycetota bacterium
CCCGGCAACGCACGAGGATGCGACCCGAATCGTCCAGAAGCCGAACTTCGCCCTCAATCGCGTCGCTTTCGGAGCGCGTAACTACGGCATGCGACCAGCACGCCTCTCCCGTTTCGCCGAAGCATTCGATGCGTGCGAGCGCCGTCGGCACCAGCGGACCCGCGGGCCCCGGCTCGCTTCCTGAAACGGCGCTGCCCAGGACCTGAAAAGCCGCATCGAGAAGCGCGGGGTGGTTGGTGACGGGCACCGGTGGCGCCTCGCTGAACAGGTGCGCGCCGAACATCGCACTCGCAGTCTCGCGGATGAACGGGGGCGCACCGACGATGCAGTGATGCAGCGCGCAGGCAAGCGCGTACTGGTCGGCGCGGCCGTCGACAGCCGAGCCGTGCAGCTGCTCCGGCGCCACGTACTCGACGTCGCGGATGTCGATGCGGTCCCGATCCAACCGTGCCTGCCGCGCCAACAGCGTGTCGATGCCGAAGCCGCGCAGCACCGCTGACGGCGCACTCCCGGAGACGCTGCGGATCAGGATCGTGCGCGGGCTGATGGCGCCGTGGACGATCCCGGCGGCATGGACGCGGTCGAGTCCGTCCGCGAGGCCACGCAGCAGCTCGACGGCGGCGGGGGGCGTGAGGCGACCGTGGTCGCGGATGTGGTGGGCAAGCGTGGCGCCGTCGATCAGGGCCGTCGCGACATACACCCGGTCGTCGGTGTCCCCCGCATCCGCGATGGGCGCCAACGCGGGATGGTTGACCTTGAGCGCCTCGCTGAGCCGACGGATGTAGGTGGCGATGGCCTCCACGTCGGGCCCGTCCGCCACACACAGTGGGTGGGTCACCCGCAACGCGACCGGGCGTGGACGAGCACCTCGTGCGCGCAACGGGGTCGCCCGGTAGATGGAGGACACGGTATCGGTCGCCAGCAACAGCTCGAGCCGGTAGCCGGCGAACGTGCCGCCCGCGTCGTTCATGCGTGCCCACCGAGCGAACGAATCGTGCAGCGCCTCCCGCTACCGAACCAGACATCATGACGCGAGTGACCGATGGCCAGATCTGCCATGCTCACGCCGAGACACCGTCGCCACCGTACCCGGCACGCAGCGTACGCCGACGGCACCCGGCTCGGCGAACCATCGGCCACGGGTGGGTCCGTCTTCACCGCTCGCGTCCTTCTCGCGTCCGCCGAGCGCACGCTACCCGCCTGCCCGACCCTTCACGCCACACGCGTGACATCTCCATCGAACACCAGTTCGATAGAATGGTCCCGATGGGATGGAACAACCCCCCGGTGCCGTGGCGGGAGTTCTCGGACCGGCTTCGCGGCATCGGTCCGCGCCACGACGACGGTCGACCACGCAACGCCCCACCGCAGGCCGACGGTGGTGACAGCCCGGCCTGGTCACGCAAGCGCCTGCCCTACCAGCCACCGAGTCCCCCCACCGGGCACGGCACGGCCGCTGTGCCCTACGCCGAGCTGCACTGCCACTCGAACTTCAGCTTCCTCGACGGTGCCTCCCACCCGGAGGAGCTGGCCGAGGAGGCGGCACGTCTCGGACTCGAGGCACTGGCCATCACCGACCACAACGGCCTGTACGGCGTGGTGCGCTTCGCCGAGGCCGCGGGAGCACTGGGGTTGCGCACGGTGTTCGGCGCCGAGCTGTCAGTTGGGGGTGAGGGCGAGCGCCAGCGAGCCGGCGGGCGGGGATCAGTGGGTGAGGGCGAGCGCCAGCGAGCCGGCGGGCGGGGATCAGTGGGTGAGGGCGAGCGCCAGCGAGCCGGCGGGCGGGGATCAGAACAGAGACAGGCAGGCAACGGCGTCGCCGATCCGGAGGGCCGCCACCTGGTGGTCATCGCCCGGGACCCCACCGGCTACGCGGCGCTGTCGCGGGCGGTCAGCCTGGCCCAGCTGCGCGGCAGCAAGGGCAGCCCCGTGGTCGACCTCGACGAGCTGGGCGAGCTGGCCGGCGACCACTGGCTGGTGCTCACCGGCTGCCGCAAGGGCAGCGTGCCGCGCGCGCTGACGACCGACGGCCTCGAGGCCGCACGTCGTGAGCTGGACCGGCTGATCGCGACGTTCGGGCGGTGCCATGTCAAGGTCGAGCTGTGGGACCACGGCGACCCGCTGGACACCGCGCGCAACGACGCCTTGGCCGATCTGGCGACCCGGGGCAGCGTCGAGACGGTCGTCACCAACAACGTCCACTACGCCACGCCGAGACGCTGGCGGCTGGCCAGCGCACAGGCCGCCATCCGCGCGCGCCGCAGCCTCGACGAGCTCGACGGCTGGCTGCCGGCGGCGGGCACCGCCCACCTGCGCTCCGGCGAGGAACAGGCGGCACGGTTCGCCCGTTACCCGGGCGCGGTGGAGGCCACCACCGCGCTGGCGATCTCGTCGTCGTTCGACCTGCGTCTGGTCGCGCCGCAGCTGCCGGACTTCCCCGTGGCGGCTGGCCACACCGAGGACACCTGGCTGCGGCAGCTGACCATGGAGGGGGCGTTGCGCCGGTACGGGCCACCGGGTGCCGAGCATGTCTCCGGCGCCTACCTGCAGATCGACCGCGAGCTCGCGGTCATCGCCGAGCTCGGCTTCCCCGGCTACTTCCTGATCGTGTGGGACATCGTCGAGTTCTGCCGCCGCTCGAACATCTACTGCCAGGGCCGCGGGTCGGCGGCCAACTCGGCGGTGTGCTACGCGCTGGGCATCACCAAGGCCGATCCGGTGGCACTGAAGCTGCTGTTCGAGCGCTTCCTGTCGCCGGCCCGCGACGGCCCTCCCGACATCGACCTCGACATCGAGAGCGGCCGGCGTGAGGAGGTCATCCAGTACGTCTACCAACGGTACGGACGGCACCACACGGCGCAGGTTGCCAACGTCATCACCTACCGACCGCGGTCGGCGATCCGCGATGCCGGCAGGGCGCTGGGGTTCTCTCCCGGCCAGCTGGATCGGTGGGCGCGGCGGCTCGACGGCTGGGGGCCGCTGCGCGAGGTCGCCGCCCCGGCGGCCGACGACACGAAGAGCGGCGATGCGATCCCCGAGCCGGTGATCGACCTGGCGGCGCAGCTGGAGGGGTTCCCCCGGCATCTGGGCATCCACTCCGGCGGCATGGTCATCTGCGACCGGCCGGTGATCGACGTCTGCCCGGTCGAGTGGGCCACGATGCCCGACCGCAGCGTGCTGCAGTGGGACAAGGACGACTGCGCGGCGATCGGCCTGGTCAAGTTCGACCTGCTGGGCCTGGGGATGCTCGAGGTGCTGCACCGCGCCGTCGACCTGATCGCGACGCACCAGCAGACCGCCGTCGATCTGGCGCACATCCCCCAGGAACAGGGCGTCTACGACATGCTGTGCCGCGCCGACTCGATCGGGCTGTTCCAGGTCGAGAGCCGCGCGCAGATGGCCACGCTGCCCCGGCTGAAACCCAGGAAGTTCTACGACCTGGTGGTCGAGGTCGCACTCATCCGCCCGGGGCCGATCCAGGGTGGGTCGGTGCACCCGTTCATCCGCCGCCACAACGGTCAGGAAGACATCACCTACCTGCACCCACTGCTCGAGAAGCCACTGCACAAGACCCTGGGCGTGCCGCTGTTCCAGGAGCAGATGATGGAGATCGCCGTCGAGGTGGCCGGGTTCACGGCGACCGAGGCCGACGAGCTCCGCCAGGCCATGAGCGCCAAGCGCAGCCACCAGCGCATGGAGCGGTTGCGCGACCGCTTCTACGCGGGCATGGCCACGCAGGGCATCACCGGCGAGACGGCGGATGCGATCTACACCAAGCTGCTGGCGTTCGCGAACTTCGGGTTCCCCGAGAGCCACTCGGTGAGCTTCGCCTACCTGGTGTACGCCTCGGCGTGGCTGAAGCTGCACCACCCCGCGGCGTTCCTCGCCGCGCTGCTCAACTCCCAGCCCATGGGGTTCTGGTCGCCACAGACCCTGATCGCCGACGCCGTGCGCCACGGGGTGGTCGTGCGCGACGCGTGCGTGCACGCCAGCGCCGCCACCGCCACCCTCGAGCCCCTCACCCCCACCGCTCATGGCGCGGCCGTCGGGGAGTCCACCGCACACGTTGGGGAGCCACCCGACCGCATATGTCCATCGGGCTCCCCAACGGCGGATGACGGGCCGGCGGCGGACATCGGGCCGACGGTGGATGGTCGGGTGCCGGCCGCGCAGCTGGCCGAACGGGCTGAGACCGACCGACGGTTGGCGGTGCGGTTGGGGCTGTCGCAGATCCGCACGATCGGCGACGAGCTGGCCGAACGGATCGCCACCGGCAGCCCCTACGACGACCTCGAGGCGCTCATGCGCCACTGCCGGCCGACACCCGCACAGGCTGAGGCGCTGGCGACGGCCGGCGCGCTGGCGGTGTTCGAACCTGATCGCCGCCGAGCGCTGTGGGCGGCCGGCGCCGCGGCCCGGGCCCGAGCGGACCAGCTGGAGCGCACGACCACGGGCACCACCGCCCCGTCGAGGTTGCCGCCGATGACGCTGTTCGACGAGGTCGGCGCCGACCTGTGGGCCACCGGGGTGACCACGAGGGCGTCACCACTGACGTTCGTGCGGGAGCGTCTACGCGACGACGGGGTCCTCACCGCCGCGGACCTCGACACAGCCGAGCCCGACCGCATCGTCGCGGTGGCTGGGGTGGTCACGCATCGGCAGCGTCCGGCGACGGCAGGTGGCACCACGTTCATGAACCTGGAGGACGAGACCGGGTTGGTCAACGTGATCTGCTCCCGCGGTGTGTGGGCGCGGTACCGCATCGTGGCGCGCACCAGCCCCGCGCTGGTCGTGCACGGACGACTCGAACGCGCCGAGGGCGTGGTCAACCTGGTCGCAGCGCGCATCGAGGCGCTGGACCTGCAACTCGCGATCGGACGGTCCCGGGACTTCCGCTGACAACGGGCGTCGCACCCGGGCTCGCCGGTCACCGTGGGTCCAAGAGGTCGCGCGGCCTCTAAGCTGGCGTCCGTGTTGACGCAACCGCTGTCGTTCGATGCCGTCCAGACGACCCTCTCCGACCGGGTCTCGTCCCACCTGTCTCCGGGCGGGACGACCATCGTCCTGCCCTCGCTGAGCTTCCCGACCGACGAGCTGGCCAAGATCACCGCCATCGAGCGCTACGAGGAGCGCCTGCTGCACCTGCTCCTGCGCCTGCGCCATCACGACACGCGGATCGTCTACATCACCTCGCTCCCCATCCACCCTGCGGTCATCGAGTACTACCTCGGGTTCCTGCCGGATCCTGCAACCGCACGGGACCGCCTGGCACTGATCCACCTCGGCCACTTCTCCGGTCGCGGGCTCGCGGCCGACCTCGCCGATGATCACGAGACCCTGGCCAGGGTCCGGGCGGCCGTCAGGGACGACAGCGCGGTGATCCTGCCGTTCAACGTCACCGACGCCGAGCGACGGATCGCGGTGGAGCTGGGAGCTCCGCTGTTCGCGGTCCGACCCGACCTCGTCGAGCTGGGCTCCAAGACCGGTTCGCGACGCATCGCCGCCGCCGTGGACGTTCCCGTGCTGCCAGGCGTCGAGGACCTGTGGTCGACCGAGGCGATCAGCACCGCGGTCGACTCGCTGCGCTTGCGCCACCCCGACATCGACGCAGTGGTGGTCAAGCTCAACAACGGCTTCTCCGGCCAGGGCAACGCCATGGTGGCGTGGAACAGCGAGCATGCCGACCTCGCCGACCGTCGGACGGTGTTCTGCGCGGAGGATGAGAGCTGGGGTTCGTTCGCCGGAAAGATCGCGCGCGAGGGGGCGATCGTCGAGCAGCTGGTCACCGGACGCAGCGCGTCGCCGAGCGTGCAGGCGTGGATCGCTCCGGCCGGCGAGCTGCAGATCGTGTCGACCCATGACCAGCTGCTCGGCGGTCCGGGAGATCAGGTCTACCTGGGCTGCCGGTACCCGGCAGATCCGGCCTACCGCCACCAGATCATCGCGTACACCCAGGCCGTCGGTGGTCACCTCGCCGAGGCCGGCGTGACCGGTCCCTTCGCCGTCGACTACATCGTCGTCGACCGCGCGGACGGACCGCAGGCACACCTCAGCGAGATCAACCTGCGCCTCGGCGGCACGACCCACCCGTTCGGGATGGCGCGCATGGTGATGGGGGCCCGCTTTGACCCTGCCGCCGACGGCCTGGCCTCACCCCTGGGACCCCGGGTGTACGTCGCGAGCGACAACATCAAGCAGCCCGGACTGATCGGCCGCTCACCGGCCGAGCTCATCGATCGGGTGCGCGCCACCGGACTGGCGTTCGACCCGGCGACGCACACCGGCGTGACGCTGCACATGCTCGGCGCCGTCGGTCAGTACGGGAAGCTCGGCGCGGTCGCGATCGCCGCCAGTCACGATGAGGCCGGCGACCTGTACCAGGCGCTGCTCACGAGCCTGCGGACCGACCGGTAGCCGCGACGGCGACGTCCGCGGCACGACGAATCGGTGGTCGGTCCGGTCACCGGCCGGATACGGCAGGCTGCCCGCCGCGGCAGCGCGTCCTACACCGCCTTGTCGGTGACCGCCTGGTAGAAGGCTCTCGGATTGTGGATCCACCTGAACGTGTTGACCCGGTCCCCGTTGGGCGTCTCGGTCAGGATCGTGCCGTAGTTCAGTCGCTGGCCGATGGGATCCTGTCGGAACACCACGCTCTGGCGGAACACGGGACGGATCGCGGCCCGCGCGATCAACATCGCCTGGAGCTCGAAGACCCGGCGGTTGCTGACCACGAGGACGGTCCTCGACCAGCGCAGCGCCCGAAACAGCAGCCAGCCGATCGCACCGACGACGATCCACACGTACAGATCGAGCATCGCCCCGGCACCGCTCGCGGTGACCAGCAGGCCCGCGACCACGCAGACCGCAGCGGCCGCAAGCGCGGGCCCGAGGAGCACGATCGGATGCCGGCGGTCGAGATACGACAGCTGCTCCTTCGGCAGCAGATACCGGGTGACGTCCGGGAGCGGCACGAGGGAGGGGCCGGCGGGACGCAGCGGCGCGGACGCCGTGTCCTGGTCGGTCACGGCCGGTGGCCAGTGCGTCGGTTTCCGATCGTGGCCTACCCGCGGTGGCGGTCGGCGAGGTGACGATGTCGCACGGTCTCGGCTCCTTGCTGCGGGGCCCCCGCTGGCGGTCGGTGCCGGCGTCGGTGACGTCACACCGTGGGGCGGTTACCTCCTCGCGCCGAGGTGGTTCCATGCTAGTGGCCGGTTGATCCACCACGAAGCACCTCCGCGCGTTCGAGCCGGCGGAGGTGCGTGTCGCCGGTCTCAGTCGTCCGGCGTGTCCCAGTCGGTGACGGCACGACCGGCCTCGCGTGCGAGCACGTCGAGTGCGGCGGTCGCGCCCGCACCGGCGGAGATGATCGCCTGGCTGCGGTCGGGCCGGGCCACGCGTCCGACCGCGTACAGACCGTCGACGCCGGTCGCATACTCGGTGTCGACGACCACCCGGCCATCGGCGCGCTCAGCGCCCACCTGCTCGGCCAGCCGCTGCGCCGCCTTGCCCCCCGCCAGGATGACGTAGTCCGCCCGGTCGCGGTCGCCGCCTGCGACCGTCACGGTGAACCCGTCGCCGTCCCGCTCGACCCGCTCGACCTCCCGCTCGTCGACCGGAACGTCGTAGTCCGCGACCTGCGCGCGCGCCCGCTCCTGGAAGTCGGTGCCGTCGATCTCGTCGACACCGAGGTAGTTGCGGAGCAGCGCGTAGTGCATGGCGGTCTCGTCCTGGCCGTACACGATCACGTCATGGTCGCTGCGGGCGAGGAACAGCGCAGCGGACAATCCTGCAGGGCCGTCGCCGACCACGATCACACGTGCCATCTTCGTCGCCTTCGCTTGACGCTCGCCAGAGTCCACACCGTAGAGCCTGCGGCGCGTCGCTGCGTGGCGGCCGGCAACCACATGTGGTTGCCGGCGGCCACACGCGACGTGCGCCCCTGACCGGCGTGGCAGCCGGCACCCACATGTGAACGCGTACGGCCACGCGATGGCGGTGTCACCGTGCGGGCGGGTGCACCTCGACGGTGGTGTCGAAGACGACCGTCGCGTCGGTCTGCACCACATAGCTGCAGGTGGTGATCGGCTCGATGACGAGCTGCCGTGGCGACCACCAGCCCAACGGCTCGGGATGACGCTGGCCGCGCACCAGGCGCCACACGCCGCCACGCTGCTGGGTGATCACGCACCGGGCACCGTCGGGTGCCCGCAGCTCCAGCCGCCCATCGGCACGGACGCCAGCCTCACACTCAGGGTGCACGTGGAACAGCTGCCGGACGTCGCGGGTCGTGCCGTCGATGACCTCGACCTCGTCGACGACCCGTACCTGTCGTGGTGGGCGATGCGTCAGCGTTCGTGTGTGACGGGCGTGGCCGGGCAGATGGCGGACCGTGATGTGGTCACCATCGTCGTCGCGCGATGCACCGACGAACTCGACCGGATGCACGTCGAACGACGCGCCGATCTCGACCGTGTTGTGCGCGCTCGACGAACACAGGTAGCGGCGCTCCCAGCGCTCGTACTCGTACGAATGGAAGCCCGGATCGATGAGCCACTCGCGTCCCAACGCGAAGAGCACGAACGACAGCCCGTCCCGGTGGAAGTGGGGGAAGCGGAAGTAGTTGCACTTGAACAGCACGTGGGTGTCGTCGTCGACGGCAGCGACGGGGTCGTCGGGGGGTCCGC
Organism: Actinomycetota bacterium; assembly: GCA_019347695.1. Classification (GTDB taxonomy): domain Bacteria; phylum Actinomycetota; class Nitriliruptoria; order Euzebyales; family JAHELV01; genus JAHELV01. The sequence continues at coordinate 8,685 of JAHWKT010000125.1, forward strand.
CGCGCAGCACCGCATAGCCGGCAGCGAAGCTGACGAGCATCGCGGCACCATCCGTGCGCGGGCTGGCGATGGTCGAGGGGCACGACGGCGGCGGTTCGGCGCCGGTCGCGTCGATCAACGACGTCCGCCACTGTGGGAGTGCGTGATCGTTCGTATCGCCGACGCGGGGCAGCGACCCGTCCGCGCGCACGAGCCACGGCCAGACGACGGTCGCCTGCTGCAGCCGTCGCTCGATCGTCGCGGGCACCGCTCGACCGACGGCGTGGAGGTAGGTGACCACGGCGGCCAGCCGCCGCAGGATGAAGAAGTGGTACCGCGGCGACTGCTCCTTGCTGAAGCCGTCGTCGGTGAACGCCTCGACGACGTAGCGCTCGAGCCGCCGCAGCGCCAACCGCTCCCAGTCACCGGCGGCGCGCAGCTCGGGCACGGTGGCACACACCGCGAGCAGCGACCCGTTGGCCTCGAGCGCGTGGTTGGACCGCGGGGTGTAGGTCGACGGATCGGCCAGGAACGACGCATGCTGATGGATGCTGGCCACGAGCAGCGCCAGGATCCCCGCGTGCGCATCGGGCCGACGTCGGTACAGCTCGAAGAACCAGCACAGCACACGCACGCGGATCGACACGGCGTGGTCGTGCCAGGCACCTTTCGACCGCCACGGCGGACGCGAGTTGCCCGTGATCCACGAGACCACCGTGTCGGTGGCCAGCTGCCATGCCTGCTCGTCGCCGTCGGCGTGGCCCACGATGACCAACGGCTCGAGCCAACGCAGCGAGTGGCGGTACATCTGCTCGGTGCGACGGCCGTCGTCGTCCTCGTCCCATCGCGGCGGCAGCCGTTCGTGCCGGGCGGCAACCGACCGGTGCGGCGTGAACCGCCCCTCGAGCAGCTGTGCGGCGGCCACACGGACGGCCGCGGTGGCCTCCGGATCGACAGGGTGCAGATAGGTGGCGACGGCAGGTTTGCGCTCTCGCCAGCGCCGCTGCGCCACCGCGACCGAGCCGACGATCCGCTGCAGCCGTCGGGCGTTCGCGACGGCGTCTGCGCGAGTCCACCCGCCGTGGCCGGCCGCACGTGTCTGGGCGCGCCGAAGCCACCGGCGCAGCTGCCGGCGGCGGGGTGTCGTCGGCGACAGCCGGTCGGACGCGAGGCGCAGGACGCGTGAGGCGATGCGGTGCAACACGGCCGCCCATGCCTACCACCCGCACCGCGCCCACCGCCCACCCGATGCGCGCCGTGCGCACACCCACGATGCGGACGTCAGGGTGTCGTCATCACCAGCTCCCGCGTTCGACGCGGTGGCCACCAGTGGCCTACGCTACGTCATCAGGCAGTGCCGCTCCGTTGCGTGCGCTCCCAGTGGCGCCGGTACCACGGCCGGCCAGCACTGTCTCGGACATCGCCGGAAAGGCGTGCTCATGACCGTTGCCGAACCGCTCCGGCGCATGCTGCGCACGAGGCAGCGACGCGACTGGACGGACATCGCGGCCGCCTACCTCGCCGATCCCCTGCGGTACTGGACGAAGGACGCGCCGCGGCACGCCGAGAAGCTCGAACGCAAGAAGCAGGCCGTGCGCCAGCGCGACGGCCTGGACGATGACGCGATCATCGCCGAGGTGCTGCGCATCGCCGTCCGACGCCGCATCCAACGGCCACCGCCGCTGTACATCACCGGGCTGGGTGGCAGTGGCTCCCACTGGCTGGCGGGCATGCTCGACGAGACGTCCGACCTGGTCACCGCCGGCGAGGTGTACGTTCCGCGCACACTGCTCGACGAGCTCGACGAACTGTCAGACGTCGATCAGGCGTGCGCCATCGATGCCGTGCACGTCCTCCACGCCTGGCCCAGGTCGGCGGACGTGTGGGCGCTGGGCATCATCAACTGCGCGGCCGGAGTGCGCGCGCTCGCCCGCCAGACGCGCTGGTTTCCCGACGCCACCATGGTCCACCTGCGCCGCGACCCCCGGGACCAGGTGCTGTCGGTCACCTTCCGCAAGCCCCGGTTCCGCCGGTACCTCGCACCGGATGCCACGGACGACGAGTACCTGCGACGAATGATCCGCCGCAACGTCACCGCCTACCGGGAGTCGCTGGCGGCAGCGGACCTCATCGACGTGACCGTCCGCTACGAGAACCTGGTTCGCGACCCACGTCCGGCGCTGCGCGAGATCCTCACCTCGATCGGCCAGCCGATCGACGCGCAACGCCTGGAGGCGGCGGTGGCCCACCATCGTGCCGACACCATCCGTTCCGGCGGCGGCGCGACGGCGACCAACCTCGACGAGGGCGGCAGGGCACCGTCGTGGCGGGACCTCGAAGATCCGGCCCGTCGGCGCGCCCTGCACGTCGGGCTGGCCGACGTCATCCACGGCTACGGCTACCCACCCGGCGACTGCCTGGGATCGCACGTGCCCGACGGGGAACTGCCGGAACGGACGCTGTCGTTCGCGAGCGGTGCGCCGGGACCGCTGTACCAGCGCGTCGCCGGGACATGGCTGCCGATCGACATCGCCCGATCTCCGGCGCACGTCCAGGCCGGCAGACCCGTCCTCCTACGCGTGGGCAACGGCGACGCGGTGGATCTCCGCGTGCTGCGCTCCTTCGGGACGTCGGACGTTCAGGCGTTGTGCCTGGCCGGCAACGCGCGCGTCGACAACACCACGATGACGCACGTCGCGACGCTGACGGGGTTGCAGATTCTCGACATCGCCGACACCACCGTGTCGGACGCCGGCCTGGAGCACCTGTCGGCGCTTGTCGCGCTGCAGCAGGTCAACCTCGCAGGGACACCGACGACGCCGCGAGGCCGCGCCGATCTCGCGGCACGACTCCCCCAGCTCACCATCTGGACCTGACG
>JAHWKT010000126.1 GCA_019347695.1 Actinomycetota bacterium
GGTCGTGACGTCGTGGTCCGCAGATACATGACCAGCACACAACCACGAACCCGCCGCAACCGCAAGCACCCCGGCCGGAACTACATGACTAGGATCAACAGCACCTCACAGCACCCTCACCCGCTGACCAGCACCTATGCCGTCCCGCACGCCCAGAACCCGCCCCAACTGTGGAAGTCCGGCATAAGTTCCACTTCGTGCGCAACCTGCAGGCCACCGCGGCAGGTTGCGGCCAAGGATCGAGTGGAGCGAAGCCCTCGGCGTCCTATCGGCGTTATCGTCGGCGGCATTTTCACAGGTGGCCTGTCCTACGTGCTCGATCGACCACGCCATGCGCACGACGATCGCGTGCGTCGGGCGCAGTGGGAAGGCGAGGACAAGCTCCGCAACGACCAGCGCTCACCTGAGGATGAACTGCACAACCGGTCCCATCTGTGCGATCTCTACGTCCGCGCGTTCAACGTTCTGAGCAAGTGAGAAGCTGGCGTGGTCTCGCTGAACCGTCTCGTCGACACTGGTCGGCTGGCAGCGTCATCGCGGCCGGACGGTGGGTCGGAGGAGCGATTGGCGGTGACCAGCGACTCGTGGGTCGCGTGCGGCACGGTCACCTGTCGCGCGTTGGTCGACAGCGCGGTCAGGTCGCGTTGCAGCGCGGGCCACGTCGGAATGAAGCGCCGCATGGGGGTGGCGCTGATGACCGTCAGCGCCACCCCCCCCCCGAGGTCGCCGGCTGCGGCGGCTTGGTTGGCCGAGGTCTGCCAGCTGGTCGCCTCGGCGGCCACCCGGTGAGGTGCTTGGGCGAACCGAGGGCGGCCTGGCGATCTGCCGTTGGCGAGCGGGCAGCCCGACTCGCTGCGGGCACGCCAGGTCGATGATGCGCAGCAGGCCGACGCGTGCGAGCACTGCGGCGACGCGAAAGTGCAGGCCGCCCGGCGCCCGGCCTGCGAACTGGTCGGTGTGGGTCGCGTTGAGCAGGACCACGCCGACGACGTCGTCGCGGTGGCGGTCGGCGAAGACCCTCATTCCGAACGAACCGAACGAGTGGCTGACGAGGAGGTACGGGCCACGCAGGCCACGAGTGGCCAGCGCCCGGTACAGGCTGGTTGGCCATGGTCACCGCGCCGTGCGCGCGAGAGGGGTCGCTCCAACCCAGGCCTGCCCGGTCGTAGGCGACGACCGTGGCGACGCGCGATCTGCGGTTCGATCCACGCGCACTGTGCGCACAAGCTGGTGGAGCCGACCTCCAGCATCACCGTCGGCGTGTCGTGGTGCTCGGAGCCGTCGACGACCAGGTCGAGGCGGTTCGTCGCAACACCCATCATCGGCGGCGACGTCTACATCGACATCGCCGTCGACGCGGCGGCCGCGCGCTCACCGCAGTACCGGGCGAATCTTGTGGCCATCAGGACGCGGTCGTCGCAGCCGGGCATCGTCGACATCGATACAGCGAACGCGGCGGGCCGCGGGCCTATGCCAGCCGAAACCCGAGGACAATCGGTGGTCTTGACCGGTCGGCGTCATGCTGGCATCGTCGGACCCGTTGTTACCGGCGGTGACGTGGCAGGGCTCGTCATGGAGCGCATGGATTCCGGCGGGGGCGGCCTTGCGGCGGTCCGCGTGATCGCCGAGCGTCACCCCGTCGGCAGCTTCCTGGTCGCCGCCTACGTCATCCAGTTGGCATCAGACATCCCGGCTGCGGCCGCGTCGCGTGGCCTTCTCAGCGACACGAACCCCGCACTCGGGCTCTTCGGTGTCCTGGCAGCCGTGGGTCCTGCGTTGGCCGCCGTCGCGGACTCATGGCAGGCCGCGGCGGCGTGGACGGCCTGCTGCAGGCGCTGTTCCGGGGCGCGAGTCGACCGGCCTGGTATGTGCTGGTGCTGACGCTGCAGATGGCAGAAGCGCTACAGCCCGCTGGTCGCCAGTCTGCTGGTGGGCCTGGCGTGGGCCGTGTGGCACGTACCGGTGTGGTTGACCGTCGGCGGCCCGACCGCTGAGGCTTCGGTCGTGTTGTTGCTCCTCGACATTGTGGGGGTCTCGGTGGTGTACGCGTGGGTGTACAACCGCACGGCCCAAAGCGTGCTGTTCGTGTCGTTGCTCCACGCAGCGGGCAACGCGGTCGGCCTCGTGGCGACCGAAGGTGGCGTGGATCTCGGCAGGCTTCTCGCGTTCAAGGTCCCGCTGGTCTGGATCGCCGTCGCCGTCCTCATCGTCGTCTTCGGCCCCAACCTGCAGGCGTCCAGCAGTACGCCGCAGGCCGCGCGCTGACAGCCGCCAGCGACGCCTTCCGCCGGGTGCTCAGCGTCTGCCGGCCTGCGGGAGGTCGCCGGGCTGTACGCGGAGCTGCGGCCCCATGTCGACAGCCCGGCCTGGCGTGCCACCGCACGCCGGGGCGGGTGGACGATGGCACAGACGGTCGCCCACCTCGATGTTATGACGGCCACCGGCCTGTCCGCGATCGACGACGCGCTCGCGGGACGCCGTCCCGTCTTCGACGGCATCGCGGACCGCTGCGGGCTCGAGGCGTGGAACGAGACGACGATCCGCCGCCGACTCGACGAGGGCGGCGACCTGCTGCGTTGCCTCGTCACCGGTCTGCGCCGGTCGGTCGAGCACGCGGAGGAGCTGAGGCCAGCGCAGTTGACGGCCACGGTCGAGCTGCCGATCTACAACGCCCCGCTGCCCGTCGTCGACCTGCTGGGTTTCCAGACGTTCCACCCCGGCCTGACCCACGCCGCCCAGGTCGCCGACGCCGTCGACCTGCCACCGCTGTGGGCCGGGCTGGAGTCGGCGACGTGGCACCGCATGATCACCCGATTGGCCCGCGCAATCGGCTACCTGTACTGGCCCGGCCGTGGAGGACCCGACGGGCTGACCATCTGCATCCGCATCGACGGGCCTGCTGGCGGCGACTGGCACGTCGGCGGCACCCTGACGGCGCCGAGGGCGGCACCGGCAGGCCCGCCGACCCCGATCTGACGCTGCGCTTACAGGACCTGACCGTGGCCTGCCGGATGTTCACCAGCCGGCTCCCCCTGCTGCGATCCCTGCTCGGCCGCGACCTGCGGCTGCGAGGTGACGTGCGCATCCTGCGCCGCTTCGGGACCCTCTTCAGCGCCGACGGGTGACCGTCACCCTGATGACGCAGAGCCTTGCGCGGCGGGTTGCGATGGCCCGTGCCGGTGATCGGCCGGCTCGGCCAGCCCGGCGGCCTGCTCGATCAGCTCGCACAGGCGCCGCGTGTACCGGGCGGCGGGCGCGCCGTCGACGATGTCGTGGTCGACGGTGACCGTCAGGCTCAGGTACTCCCGCGTCTCGACGTCGCCGTCGACGACGACCCGCCGTTGGGCGATGCCGCCGACGGTGACCATCAACGTCGTCGGCGTCAGCGGCACCCCCCACCCGCCGCCGGCCGCGAACATCCCGATCGCGCTGACCGCGACCGTCCCGCCGAACCGCTTGAACCACAGCGGCCGGCCCATCACCACCTGCCAGCCGAGCATCCGTAGCGCCCGTGGCAGCGCCAGATACCACAGCATCCGCTAGCGGCGGCGGTCGACGTCGCCGCCGCGCTGCGCGTCGCGGATCTCGGCGGAGATCTCCTCGACCGTCTTGCGGTTGGCGCCGCGGATGATCCGCGACGCCGCGATCCGCGTGCCGTAAGGGCGGGTCTCCTCGACCTCGGTGTTCACGTCGACGTCGTCGAACAGCACCAGACGACGCCGCCCCGACCGGTACGCGTGCAGCATCGGCTGCTCGGCCACGGCCGCCGCCACGCAGGCGACGACGAACCCGGTGAACGACAGCGGGCGTACCTCCGCCGCCCGGTCCCGCAGCACGCGTCGCGCCGCGGTGACGTCGACCTCGACCAGCCCGTGGATCAGATGCCGCCGTCGCCCCTGCTCCAGCACGTCGATGTAGGCCCGCCGGATCCTTGGGAACTCCCGCACGGAGTAGGTGTCCACGCTGTCGTCCATCGTCTCCTCCTGCGGGTCGACGCCCTTCGGGTCGCCTCGACCGTCGCGCCACAGGCCACCCGCGGCGGCTGGCGGACGTGACGCAGCATCGTGGTCAGCGCCCGGAGCGCCAGCAGCGCGATCGTGGCGAACCCGACGATCGGGCCGACCACCTCGGCGGTCGTGAACGACAGCCCCATCCGCACCCGCACGACCGTGGCGATCGCGATCATAGGCAGCAGCAACGCCTCGAGGACCAGCAGCGACGCCGCGAGCAGGTAGCCGAGCTGACGCCCCTGGAGGATGAGCACGCCCGAGGCAGCCGCCGCGGGGACGATCACGGCGAGGTCGAGCACGTGGGTGAACAGGGTGGTATGCGTCTCCAGCGTCGGGTGGAGCGCCGGTGACCAGCGCCGCGACCGGGTCGACCAGCCAGACCGCCAGCGTCACGGTGCTGCTAGCAAACATGAACCCGCCGATCCACCGCCGCGGCATGCCGTCCGACAGCCGCAGTCGCTGCGGGTCGACGGACGCGAACGCGGTCACGAACGCGAACAGGCTCGCGGAGAACATCGCGACGTACACCAGGAACAGCTCGTTGTACGCGACGGCGCCCAGCGCATAGCTGGCGCCGTAGTACACGAGGTAGCCCAGCGCGCCGAGCAGCAGCAGGCGGCCACGGGCGGCGTCCCTTCGGACCAGACCAGGGCACCCGCCAACGTGGGCAGTCCCAGCGTCAGCGTCACGATGTCGCTGCCGACGTTGGCACCGGCGACGAACAGGGTGTCGTGGCGTACAGCCCACGGCCGTACAGTTCGACGCGCTGGCCCCACAGGGTGGCCACCGAGGCCGCCGCGCCGTCGGTCTGCCAGATCAGCCCGGTGACCGTAGCGGTCAGCGCCAGCAGCCCGGCCAGCACCGACAACGACAGCACCGTTGGGGACGGCGCCCAGCGGTCGGCGCGCACCATCGAGGCCGCACGACGCTTCGGCCGTGCAACGGCTCGGACGGACTGTGCGTTCATCCCGTCACCTCCCGACGCCGCACGCGGCCTCCGGATGGCACGACCCGCGCGGCGTCGCCATGACACTGACCGATCTGCTGCAACAGGCGAACGCAGCCGGCGACCGCACCGCCGCGGACGCTGCGCTGCAGGCGCACCGTGAGCACACGGCCCGCCCATTACCGCGGGCGATCCCCATGCTGCAGCGCTGTTCGGCGACTACGCGGCCGCCACCGACCTACTCGACGTCGCCGCGGCCGCCTCCCTCATCGGCGTCGGCCCGCCGACACTGCGCAAGTACAACGCCGCCCGCCCCGGACCACCCCACCTCCCAGCACCCACACTGGCCCTCGGCGGCTCCCCCCTCTGGGCCCGCCACACACTGCAGACCTGGCTCGCTTCGCGACCGGGGCGGGGCCGCCACCGACGGCGTTCCACGTGACAGCCTTCAGCACTACCTACGGATGCGTCGAGCACCGGGCGGCTACCTCAACGCGCCTCCAATAGGTGGATCCGGTATCCTTGGATCGTGACGACGTTGGCGATCAACGATGAGCTGTGCGCCCAGGTCAAGCGGCGTGCGGCAGCCGAGGGTACGACGGATCGGCCCTCGTTGAGGCCGCGCTGCGCAGCTACCTCGGACTCGGTGCGCTAGTCGACCGCATCCACGAACGCAACCGTGACGCGTCCGACGAGGACGTCCTAGAGTTGGCGTACCGCGAGCTCGACGCGTACCGCGCTGAGCGCGACGCCAGTTGACCCGCGCGACGCCGCGGATGGCTGACCCACTCCGTGTCGTACTCGATCCCGGCGTCATCGTGTCTGCCCTCGTGACACCGCATGGTCCGACCGGCCGGCTGATCACCGTTATCCAGACGGCCCGGGTGCGACCGATCGTGTGCCCACACTTGGTCGACGAACTGACCGGCGTGCTGCACCGCACCAAGTTTCGACGCTACCTGACCGTCGATGAGGCCGACGAAGCGATCGAGCTGCTCGTCGAGTCGGCGGAACCCCACGACGAGCCGAACGACGTCCCACCGCGTTCTCGCGACCCCAAGGACGACTACTTGATCGCCCTGGCGATCGACACCAATGCGGCCGCACGGTGTTGCGCTCGCTCAGCTGCCGCTTGATGCTCGGACCGACGAGCCCACGCGCATCCCACGCTCGCAGCCGACGCACCGAAAGCCAGACATCGCTGCAGCGTGACGCTCACTGACCGCTACCTGGTCCTCGACGACCCAGCCACTGCGTTCGCTCCCTCTGACGTCCCCATCATCGCGCAACCACGGCGCGACAACCGACAGGCCACACACGACCACCCACCGGTCGCTCGTGTCCACCAGAGCCGAGCAAGCTCACAGCACCGTCGCCGCACGGGCACCACGAGCGGTCGAGGACAAGTCGTCACCCCGTCCTTGATGACGTAGGCCCGGCCGGGGGCGGCCGCGCATCCCGCGCCTGGTCCACCATGTCCGGCACTCGCTGCGCCTCACCTCGTGTCATCACCTCTCGCGTGTTGCTGGCGGGTCGCTCCGGTCCGAGCAGTCGATCCTGCACCGAGCGGCGCGGTCTCGCGCATGACGCGCCACGCGATCAGGCCGGAGGCCAGCGTGACCGCGGCGGCGGCGTGGACAGCCCACACGAGGTCGAGCGCGCCAGCGACCAGGCCGGCCATGAGCGCGCCGATCGCGTAGCCGAGATCGCGCCAGGTGCGGTAGACGCCGACCGAGGTCGCGCGCCAGGTGGGGTGGGCGCGGTCGCCGACGGCCGCGAGCAGCGCCGGGTAGACCATGGCGGTGCCCGCGCCGAGCAGCACGGAGCCGACCAGGCCGGTCGCGAACGGGGCGCGCGTGCCGAAGCCGATGATCGCCAGGCCGCCGGCCTGCACCAGCATCCCCGAGACGATCAGAGGTTTGCGGCCGACGCGGTCGGCGAGCGGTCCGGTGCCGACCTGGCCGATGCCCCAGATGATCGGGTACACGGCCTTGAGCACGCCGATCTGACCGAGGCCGAGGCCTCCGGCGGCGAACAGGATGGGCAGCACCCCCCACGACATGCCGTCGTTGAGGTTGTTGACCAACCCCGCCTGCGAGGCGCCGAACAGGGTCCGGTCGCGCCACGACGTCCGGGCAATCACCCACCACGTCGACCGCCGCTCGTCCCCGTTCGGCATGTTCTGCCCGGTCGGCTGTGCCTCGCGCTCGAGCCGGGCCTCGAGCTCGGCGTGCGGGCTGGTGTCGCGGATCACCAGCACCGACAGCGCCAACCCGATGACGGCGTAGGCGATGCCGAGCCAGAACGGCTCGGGCCGCAATCCCGCGGCCGACGCGATGTAGCCGGTCGCCAACGCGGTGACGCCGACGGCGGTGTAGCCGGCGGCCTCGTTGAGGCCCATCGCCAGCCCGCGCTGCCGGGGGCCGACGAGGTCGATCTTCATGTTGACTGCCATCGACCAGGTCAGGCCCTGGTTGATGCCCAGCAGTACGTTGGCGGCCACGATCATCCACCACGCCGGGGCATAGGCGAGCAGGAACGGCACGGGCACCCCGACCAGCCAGCCCGCGATGAGCACGGCCCGTCGGGACGTGCGGTCGGCGAGCACGCCGGACGCGAGGTTGGCGGCCGCCTTCACCAGCCCGAACGCGATGATGAACGAGAACGTCACCAGTTCGGAGGTCAGGCCAAACTCCCTCGTGCCGACCAGCGGCAGGACCGTGCGCTCCAGCCCGACCATGCCGCCGACGAAGAAGTTGACGGTGACGAGCAGCGCGAACTGGCGCCAGTTCTCCCGCAACCCGAGCCGCACTTGCCGACCGTGCACGCCGGTGCCGCTCACGGCGTCCCTGTCGCAGCGGCCCACTCGTCCGGTCCGCCGGTGAACACCGCGACGTCGTCGCGGCCCGCGCGCTCGAGCACGCTCGCGGCGGTCATCGACCGCTGCCCGTGCATGCAGTGCGCGACAACCCGGCCCGCGGGCACCGCCGTGGCGCGGTCGGCCAGCGCACCCAGTTCGATGTGCACGGCGCCCGGCACGTGGCCCTGGCGCCATTCGGATGCCTGCCGTACGTCGAGCACCGTGACGCCCGCGGCGGGCTGGTCGAGCACGCGCGTCGACGCGAGCTGCTGGCCCGCGTCCGTCCACGCGTCGACGCCACCGACGATCTCACCGGCGAGGTGCTCATAGCCGATGCCCAGACACTGGCGGACGAGGTCGTCGCCGTCCTGGCCATCGTCGACCACGAACACCAGCGGCGTGGCCAGGTCGTCGATCAGCCAGCCCAGCCACGTCGCGAAGCTGTCGCGCAACTCGATCGACAGCGATGCGGAGATGTGCGCCGCGGCGTACGACGCGACCGAGCGCACATCGACGACGACGCCACCCGCGGCCACGACCTCGCGTGCGGCGGCGACGTCGAGCCCGCGCAGCGGCGGCGTCTCGACCCCATACAGGCGCGGTCCGGCTCGGTTGACGTCACGCAGGCGCCGGAAGTAGCCCGGATACGACCCCAAGTCGTCCAGCAGCCGGTCAACGAACGCATCCTCCGTCGTCACCTGCAGTAGTGGATTGCCCGCCCGCTCCGTGCCGATGGTGGTGATGGTCTCCGCTGATGCCCCCGTGGAGCAGAACGAACCGCCGCCGTGCGTCGGATACACGGCCAGGTCGTCGGGCAGCGGCAGCAGCCGCTCGGTGAGCGACCGCCACGCCGCCCGCGCCAGCGGTTCGGTCTGCTCCGGCGAGATCAGATCGGGCCGGGCGGTCCCGCCGACGATCAGCGTCCCGCCGGAGAACAACGCGACTGGGGCGTCACCATCGGCCAGCAGGAACGCCACATGCTCGGGGGTGTGTCCCGGTGTGGCGAGCACGCGCAGGGTGAGGCCACCGAGGTCGATCTCGTCGCTGTCACGCACCGACGTGTGCGGGAACGCCAGCCGTGCGTCGCGCGGCGCCAGGATCGTCGCGCCGACCGCGTGCACGAGCTCGCGGGCACCGGACACGAAGTCGGCGTGCAGATGCGTCTCGGCCACGACGCGCACCCGCAGCCCGCGCCGCTGCGCCGCCGACAGCGAAGGCCGGGGATCGCGTCTGGGATCGATCACCAAGGCCGAACCATCGCCCAGATCCACCAGCCAGCTGCTGTTGCCCAAACCCTCGTCACGGATGTCCACGACCGCGACCATGTCCACCACCACCTTCAAGGGGTTGTTTGAATAGCCTGGACCGTAGCGGCTCGGATCAGTATGTTCAAGTAGCTGCTTGAATGGTGTGAGGACGTGATGACCACGTACGGGCGGACGGCAGGCCAAGGACGAGCTGTTCGACGCTCTCGCCTCGGTCGCCAAGGCCATGGCCAGCGGCCGTCGCGCGGAGATCGTCGAACTGCTCGCGCAGGGCGAGCGCACGGTCGATGAGGTCGCGGCGACCATCGACCAGACCGTGGCGAACACCTCGCACCACCTGCGGACGCTCGCACGCGCGGGCCTGGTCCGCACCCGGCGCGAGGGCACATGGGTCCACTATGCGCTGGCGTCCGACGACGTCGCGGTGCTGTGGGCGGCGATCCGGCGTGTGGCCGCACAGCAGGTCACCGACGTCGCACGGCTCGCGGCCGCCTACCACGGTGACCGCGACAGCCTGGTGACGATCGGCCGGGACGAGTTGCTCCGCAGGCTCGCGGGCGGAGAGTCGTGCTCATTGACGTGCGACCCGCCCCCGAGCACGCAGCGGGACACATCCCCGGCGCGCTCAACCTGCCGATCGACAAGCTCACCCAGCGGCTGGACGAACTGCCCGCCGACGCTACCGTCATCGCCTACTGCCCGGCCAGCTCCACGTCGACGGCCGAGTCGTCTTCGTGGTCCTGGGCGCCATGCTCGTGGCAGCCGGCCTCCTGGCCTGGGTCAGCGAGGATAAGGCGTGAGCCGGCGAGCCGCACAGTCCACCGATCCCCGGGTCCATCCGGCCATGGTCCTGGATGATGTCGTCCACCAACCCACGCGCCTGGGCATCCTCACGCTCCTGGCCGAGACAGGCCGCGCCGACTTTCCGTACCTCAAGACAACGCTGGACCTGACCGACGGCAACCTCGGCCGCCATCTGGAGGTCCTCGCCGACCACGGGCTTATCGCCATCACCAAGGGATACGAGGGCAAGCGGCCACGCACGTGGGCCGAGATCACCCGAATCGGCAGAGAAGCCCTCGCCACACAGATCGCCGCCATGCGCCAGATCGTTGAACGTGTCGAGCAGCTCCCCGGCGTCTGATCGCGATCCCGCCCAACCGCCTGCCGGAGGGGCCAGATGGACGAACGGGGCGTCGACCTGAGTTGTTGGTTGTGCGCAGTGGATCGTCCGGTGTAGGAGGCACGGGACGCGCGAGACAGGAACGTGGGTGGATGTCCACGCCCCGGCACCTCAGGCGACCGATGTGACGACCACCGTCGTCATCAACTCAGCCGCCTCGTCGTCGGTCAACGCCCGGTCTCGCGCCAGGATCTGCCAGGTGTCGAAGCTCAGGGCCAGCGCCACCAAGGCTGCTCGGCGCCGCGCGGACGTCGGCGCGTCCCCGAAGCACGAGGTGAGTACCTCGGTCATCTGCTCGAACGATGCCTCGACGAGCGGGACGTTGAACTCCCGCATCGACTCCACGACGTACATGTCGCGGAACACATTCTCGAGCATCTGGTCGTTCCGGGCGTAGTGGGTGTAGAGCTCGGTCAGGCCCGTGCGTACCCGGTCGCGGGGTTCGTCGATTGTCGACCACGCCCGCGGGTCGGGCGGCGGACTCTGCGCCATTGAGTGCATCGTGCACGCCCGGAACAGGGTCGCCTCGTCAGGAAAGTGCGCGTAGAGCGTGGGTCGGGAGACGCCGGCTTCACGTGCGACCGCGGAGAGGGTGGTGTTGGCGGGGCCGACCGTCGAGTGCAGCGCCACCGCGGCCTCGACGATCCGTCGACGGGTCGCAGCGACGTGGTCCGCCCGCGCGGTCTGCCGGTATTGCCTCTTGACCTGATTCATGATTCCAGTTTACGCTCCTGTAAGACGAAAATCGTCGGCGTGGCTCGAGGGGACGAGATGACCGGTGTGAACGGCGTGGAGACGCTGGACTTCAGACCGTCGTTGCAGCAGACCATGATCATCACAGGCATGGCCGAGGAGACGGCCGGGCAGATCTCGCGGGTCGAGATCGTGCTGGGGCCTGAACAGGGTGGGCCGCCGGCGCACATCCATCCCGGGCAGCGGGAGATCTACACCGTCGAGGAGGGGGAGCTGACCGTCATCCTCGACCGAAACACGCGCACCGTCCCGGCCGGTGAATCGATCGAGATCCCACCCGGATCGGTCCACGCCTTCAGCAACCCGTCCGGCCAGGCGGTCCACTTCACGGCCGACCACCTCCCGGCCCTGCGGTTCGAGGAGTACATCCGGCTGGTGCACCGCACGGTCCAGGGCCGGAAGGCCACCCTGCCGGTGATCATGCGCATCGTCCGGATCGAGAGCTCGTTCCCGGAGACCATCCTGGCGCCGCCGGGTCCGCCCAGGCTCATCGGGAAGACGCTGTCGGGCCTCGGAAGATTGG
>JAHWKT010000009.1:0-23047 GCA_019347695.1 Actinomycetota bacterium
GGGTGCATGCGCCGGCCCTGCGGGTACGGTGCGCCGCGTGAACAGGTCAGCGACGAGGCGGGGCGCGCGGTGACGCGGGCATGAGTTCACCCGCCGACCAGTGCACCGTGCGGGTCGGCACCAGCGGCTGGCAGTACGACGACTGGCGCGGCACCTTCTACCCGGACGACGTCGCCAAGCGGCGCTGGTTCGAGCACTACACGAGCCGGTTCCCGACCGTGGAGATCAACGCGACCTTCTATCGGCTGCCGAAGCCGGCGACCGTCGAGCGCTGGCACGACCGCGCGCCAGACCGGTTCCGGTTCGCCGTCAAGGGCAGCCGCTATCTCACCCACAACAAGAAACTGAAGGCTCCCTCCGATCCGGTCGCCACGATCACCGAGCGGATGGCGCCACTCAAGACGTTCCACGGCGTGTGGCTGTGGCAGCTGCCGCCGAACCTGCACCTCGACGTCGACCGACTCGAGCGCTTCCTCGACACGCTGCCCGGCGGTCCGGGCCACGCGGTCGAGTTCCGCCACCGCTCGTGGTACGTCGACGAGGTCGAGGATGCCCTCGCCCGGCACAACGTCGCGTGGGTGTGGCTGTCGGACCATCAGATGCCCGACACATGTCCGGTCACCGCCGACTTCGTGTACCTGCGCTTCCACGGTCTCGCGGAGGACGACGATCAGCGCTACCGCTACGACTACGCCGAACGCGAGCTGGCGCCGTGGGCCGAGCGGCTGCGTTCGGCAGCGGCGGACGGGCGGGACGGTTGGGTGTACTTCAACAACGACTACCAGGCCAACGCACCCCGCAACGCCGCGACCCAGATCGACCTGCTCGGCGACGCCGCCGAGCCGTGGGACTGACGCCGCGGTGAGGTCGGTGTCGCGGGCCTTCCGGCGTCACGCGCGGCCGCGCCAGATGCCCAGAGGCTGGAAGTCGAGGGGCACGTCGACCAGGATGAGCTCGGTCGGCTCCTGCGCCACCGTCGCGAGACGTTCGGGGCCCTTGACCTTGGCAGCGTCGCCGGACTTGACGGTCTCGTCGTTCAGCGTGGCCGCACCGTCGATCACGTAGAGGTAGGCGCCGCGGCCGTCGGTGACCTCGTGATCCACCTGTGCCCCCTGCTGGAGGTGCGTGACCAAGGTTCGGGCGTCCTGATGCAGGTCGAGTCCGGGCTCTCCGACCGGGCTCATGATCGTCAGCCACCGGTTGGTGCGGTCCTCGATCGAGAACTGCCGCTGCTGCACCGCGTCGTCCAGCCCGTCGGCCGACGGTAGGACCCAGAATTGGATGAACCGCAGCGGGTGCTCCGACGAGCCGTTGCGCTCAGAGTGCAGGGTCCCGCGGCTCGAGAATGTCATCACCTGCGCGGCGCCGGGACCGAGCTCGCCTCCGTTGCCCAGCGAGTCGGCGTGGGCGAAGGTCCCGTCGACCACGTAGGTCAGCGACTCGATGTCGCGGTGCGGGTGCATCGGCCACTCGGCGCCGGCGATGATCGCGTCGTCGTTGAACACCCGCAGCGGGCCGAGACCCATCTGCCGGGGATCGTGGTAGTGGTCGAAGCTGAAGTGCCAGCGGGCGGTGAACCACCCTCCGTCGGTCTCGAAGATCTCGTCGGCGCGTCGGATGGTCAGCATCAGTCGGCTCCCGCGGTCGGACGCGCGCGTGCGGTGTCGTCAGCCTACCGACCGCCGCGCTGAACGGCGTTGCAGACCCAGATGGCCGCGGTCGACAGCGGCATGACCCACTGGACGAACCGCAGCCTGCCCATCGCGGCGGCGACCTCATCCGGGGTGTCGGAGATGGGAACGACCGCGGTGGCGGTGGGGACGTCGCCGCCCGCGATGACCTGACGGCCCGAGCGGCCCGACTCCATCGTGGCGCCGAGGGCGACACCGGTCGCGACCGTACGCAGGATCGCCGGCACGTTGTGACGCCCGAGCAGCGGCGATCCACGCCCCCAGCGCGCGAGTCCGACCACGTCACCGAGGTGGGCTGCGATCGCCAGCGCGGTCAACGGCGCCCAACAGAACCAGCCGGCACTGGCCACCCTGATGCGCTGTGTGGGATCGTCGATCTCACGGGTCGCGGCGTTCAGACCGATCGCACCCATCGACGCGCGACCAGATCATGCACTGGTTCGGTGCCATGTTCGTCACCGCGCCCCTACCTGCTCACCCGGGTGCCGTCCTACCGCCGCGACCACGCGCCCGGAGATGCGGGATCGCTGCCCGACTTCGAACGCCCGATGCCGGGTGACCCCTCGACCGTGCAGCGTGTGGCCGATGGCACGGGTGCGCTGTACCACCGGCGCTTCTGGGTCGATTTCACGGACGCGCGCCTGGATCCCGAAGGGCTGATCTCGACGCTGGCCGAGGACCTTCAGGTTCGCGACCCTGCAGGGGCACATGGAGGCCGGTGAGATCGAGTTCCGCAGCGGCCGCACCGACCGCGGGTACGTGCGGTTCGAGATCGAGACGTGGGCGCGCAGCGGGGGCAGCCACTTCCGGGTGCTGTATGACGCGCTCCCGCTGGCGCGTGAGGCCCAGGCCTACATGTGGTCCCACTTCTGCGCGCGGGCACCGAAGCTCGCGGGTGGCATCGTGATGAGCAACGTGTCGGTGAACACCGAGCGCCTCGAGATCGAAGTTGTAGGGGGCGTCCCGTCAACCGGGCCAGCAGTCGCTTCGTGCGACCCGAGACCGGCGCGGTCATCCGGAACTGGAGGACCACCTCGAGCGGGGGCAGATGGACTTCGAGGTGCGCAAGTGGACCGACGGCGGTGCCGTCGAGTTCCGCATCCACGCGCATTCGCAACGCGCGCACATCGACAACCCGTTCGTCCGCATCGGCCTCTGGGTGTTCGGCCGGACCTTGCAGCGCCGCTTCGCCACCCGTGCGCTGCGGCGGATGCGGCACCTGGTCGACGACCGCGTGTCCCAGCAGCAACGTGCCGCATGAGCGACGTCACACCGGGACAGCGCGGCCCGATCCCGGTCACGGCGGTGCACCGGGTCGTGCCGTGGCACCTGTACAACCAGAGGGAATAGCGTCGATTGTCCGATGGTTGACGTCATTGACACGCCGGCTGGGGTAAGCTGTGAATGTCACGCGGGCACCGTCTGGCAGATGTCGAGTCCGTGTGACCGTGGTAGCCGTCCCACCGCCATGCTGTCACGTGGGACACGGCAGATGGGCTGCCGCTCGGCCCCGACGGCAGGGGATGGGGTCGGTTGCGGTTACGGCAGCGCGACCACGGTGGTCGCGCCAGACGAGCGCGTGAGGGATTGACGCGTACGAAGCGGGTTGTGGCCGGTGATGTCCCGCGGCGCCGACGGCATTGCACGCGCGGTCGGCCAGCCCCGAACAGCGTAGCGAACGCGAAAGAGAGAACCATCAGCACGAACACATTGATCAGGTCGCTGAGCCTGCGCGAGATCAAGGACCGCGCGCAGCGACAGCTCGACGGCATCGTGAGCGACGAGGATCTCGAGGTCCTCGAGGCCCATGAGGAGGACTGGGTCACCGCGTTGCACGAGCTGCGGCGCGCAGTGCTCGCAACGATCGATCATGTCTCGCAGACGGTGACCGGTCCCGAACGCCGGCTGGTGCTGTCCGACTTCGAAGCCGAACGCGACCGCATCGAGCGGATGCTGCTCGAGCTGACCGGCGAGCGGTTCGCGCAGACCGCACGCCAGGAGCAGGACGAGCAGCCGTCCGCGCCCGAAGACGAGGCGCTGCCCAAGACAGGGACACCGCAGCTGCAGCTGTCCTGGCACGACGGACGGATCGTCGCGTGGTCGGCCGGGGAGCGGGCCCCAGGGGAGTCGCGCGACGACGTGCTCGGCCGCCTGCAGGCCGCCGGCGCCTCGGTCGACCGGTGGGAACCACACGACGTCGTCGTGCTGCCCGACGGCGAACGCGCCGCCGCGGTCTCCGCGCCCGTCCAGACCAGCCTCGGCTGGCTGGTCTCGCTCGGCGCCGGTGGCGACGAGGAGCGCGGCGTGAGCGTGACGTGGATGGGGCTCGCGGCCGCGCTCGCGGTGCGCCTCGTCGCGCGTGGCCGCGCGTTGCCGCAGCTGGCCAAGGTGGGCGACGCCGCCGGCAACCGGTCACACTTCGCCGTGCACTGGGAGCCCGCGCTCGTCGACCACGACGAGCTGCATGCGCTGACCACCGCCATGCCGGGCGCGATCGCGGTGCTCGAGCGGCAGCGCGACGCGCGCGCCGTCACGCAGACCGTCGTCGCCGGGTTCGTCGACGCGATCTGCCGCGACGGCGCCGGGCGCGTCGAGGTGCCGTCGCCACCGCCACAGCCACGCAGCGCATCGGATGTGGCGGAGACGCTGCTGTGCAAGCTCGACGGCACGTCCTTCGAGGCACCCCACCAGCACGGCATCGAGATCGCCAAGGGGCTGAGGTCCTGGTCAGCCGGTGCCACCGGTGCCCTGAAGATCACGCTCACCGTGCGGCTCGACCCCCCCGACGATGGGGAGGCCTGGCTCGTGCGCACGCTCACCGAGGACGGTGGACGCTCCGATGTGACCGTCGAGGCGGCGATGTCGCGGGCGAGCCACAACCGCAAAGAGGCGCTCAAACGCGAGCTCGAGCGACTGGAGCGGCTGTACCCACCGCTGATGCGGGGGCGCGACTCCCGCCGCGGACAGGTCGTGCTCGGCCAGGACGAAGCGTGGGAGCTGATGGCCACCGCCGGCCCCGTGCTGGCGTCGGCCGGGGTCGACGTGCAGGTGCCGCCACTGTCGCGCAGGAAGGCGACACCGTCACTGCGGGTCACCTCGATCGAGGGTGAGACCGCGGTCGGCGCGCAGCAGCTGACCGCCGTGCGGTGGTCGGCCGTCTTCGACGACGTGGAACTGACCACCGAGGAGATCCGCCGGCTCGCGTCGGAGTCGCGGCCGATGGTCAAGTCGCACGGCCAGTGGGTCGAGGTCGACCACGCCGATCTCGAGGCGGCAGCCGAAGCGCTGGCCGAGCGGGCCGACCGCACCCGCATGACCGGTGCCGACATGCTGCGGCACGCCCTCGGGCTGGACGGAGCGGCGCTCGGACGGACCGTCTCGGTCGCCGGCCAGGGGTGGGCCGCCGACCTGCTGCGCAGCGCAACCGAGATCCCCGAACACCCGCCGACGCGCCCGCAGGGGTTCAACGGTGAGCTGCGCGGCTACCAGGCGAACGCGCTGGCGTGGCTCGAGTTCCTCGACAGCGCCGGCCTGGGTGGCTGCCTTGCGCTCGACATGGGCCTGGGCAAGACCCCGACCGTGCTCGCGCACCTGTGGCAGACGAAGGCGCAGGGGCCGGCGTTGGTGATCGCGCCGAGCGCGGTGGTCGGCAACTGGGCCGCCGAGGCCGCCCGTTTCGTGCCGGGCCTGCGCACCGTGATCCACCACGGCGCGGACCGCGTGGACACCGCCGGCATCGCCGATGAGGTCGCGACCGCCGACGTGCTGGTGACGACCTACGGCACGGCGGTGCGCGACATCGACGGCCTCGCCGACGTGCAGTGGGGCAAGGTCGTGCTCGACGAGGCACAGGTCATCAAGAACCCGACGAGCGTCACCGCGCAGCAGCTGCGTCGCCTCGAGGCCCACAACCGGATCGTGCTCACCGGCACGCCGATCGAGAACGGCCTCGGCGACCTGTGGGCGCTGATGGACTTCGTCAACCCCGGGCTCGTGGGCGACCGGGCGACGTTCGTGGCGCAGATGCACCAGGTCAACGAGGCCGGCAGCACCGCCGAGTCGGCGCTGCGCACGCTCAACGGGGTGCTGGTGTTCCGCCGCACCAAGGCCGAGCCGGTCATCGCCGCCGAGCTGCCCGACCGCATCGACAAGCTCAACCACTGCCCGATGACCTCCGAGCAGATCGGGCTGTACCAGGCGGTGCTCGACCAGCTGGTCGCCGAGAGCGCGGAGGATCAGCTCGGCAACAAGCGCAAGGGCGCCGTGCTCGCGGCGATCACCGCGCTCAAGCAGATCTGCAACCATCCCGAGGCCTACACCCGCGACGGTGGACCGCTGGAAGGCCGCTCCGGCAAGCTTGCCAGGCTCGTCGAGATCACCGACGACGTGTTCGAGGCCGGTGAGCGGATGCTCATCTTCACCCACTTCGCCGAGTGGGGAGAGAAGCTCGCCGCACATCTCACCGACCGCACCGGGATCCCGATCGCCTGCTACCACGGTGGGCTCACACGGACGGTCCGCGACGAGATGGTCCGCTCGTTCCAGGAAGGCACCGGTCCCGGTGCACTCGTGCTGTCGCTCAAGGCCGGCGGCACCGGGCTGAACCTGACCGCGGCGAGCCACGTGGTGCTGTACGACCGGTGGTGGAACCCCGCGGTGGAAGACCAGGCCCGCGACCGCGCGTGGCGGATCGGGCAGGACAAGACCGTGATCGCGCACCGCCTCGTGTGCCCGGGCACGGTCGACGAGCGTGTCGAGGAGGTCGTGGCCGGCAAGCGACGCATCGCCGACCTTGCGCTGCCGAAGTCCAGCTCGATCGACGACCTCGACAGCGACCAGCTGCGGCGCGCGCTGGGCATCGACACGGACGCGCTGCTGACCGACGAGTACGCCGAACTGGTCTCGGCCGGAGGGGTCTCATGAGTGGACGTAGTAGGAGTCGTCGTCGCCGGAGCCGGCCGCGGTCGAGCGGATCGCCGCAGCGGACGCAGCGTCGCCAGCGGTCTTCCGGCCCCGCGTTCTGGGGCGATCCCACCGCGCTGCCGGAGGCGCAGCGTGAGGTCCGGATGACCACCGACCCCGGTGCGGTTCCGCGGTCGCTCGGCCCGCCGCCGCTGCCCGGTCACGAGACGGCGGCGGAGCACTATTTCGCGGCTGTCTACGACCGCGCCGTCACGACCGCCGGCGCACTCGCGGCGGCGGGCGGCATGATCGACCCGGACACGCTCGCGGACGAGCTCGGTCAGTGAGCGTCACCGCTCGCTGACCGGCGGTCGGAGGGGCGCCGCGGACCGCTACGCGTTCGACGTGTCGTCCGCGGGCTCGACGAACGCGTCGGAGCCGGGAATGAGATACCCCACGTGGCCGTCTGACCAGCGGACGATGTAGGGCGGCTGCCCGGACTCGCCTCGTGTCTCGAGCACGGTCGCGGACCGGTCCGGTTCGCCCACCTTGTGACGGCGGATGACGATCCGATCGCCGACGTCGGCTTGCATGGTCTTCATGGTGGTCACCTGCACTTGTGTTGAGCTGTGGACCTCAGTCTGCTCAACAGGCATGCGAGCGCAAGAGGTGTTTGGGTCTGCGGCGGCTCAGATGCCGGGTGGGGCGGCGTCGATCTCGCCGTATGCCTTGATCGACAGGAACCGGACGGGCGTGACGATCAGTTCGGTCGGCCCGTGACCGACGAGTCCGTCGAACTGCAACGAGTCGTCGGGCTCGAGGCGGTACCGCGCGCGACCGTAGCCGTACTCCATGACGCCTTCGAGCATGTAGATCAACTCGGTGCCGGGATGCTGGAAGAGCGGAAAGACCTCGTCGAGCTCCAGGAGCTCGACGAGCATCGGCTCCATGCGTCGATGCGTGCCGCGCATGCTGCCCAGCAGTCGGTAGCGGTGGCCGTGCGGTCGGCGTTCGTGCCGGATCTCGAGGCCCTGTCCGCCACGGACGAGCACGACGTCCCGCTCGTCGTCGAAGCCGCGAAAGAACGCGGTCACCGGCACGTCGAAGGCGGTTGCCAGGCGGGACAGCGTCGACAGGCTCGGCGATGTCTGTGCGTTCTCGATCTTCGACAGCATCGCCTTCGACAGCCCGGTCAGCTCGGCAAGTCCCGCCACGGTCAGCGACCCCTGTGTCCGAAACTCCCGGGCGCGTCGTGCGATCACGAACGACAGCGCGTGCTCGGTGGTCTGGTTCGAGTTCGACGCCTCGCCGGTCCCGATCTCGTGCTCGTCGTCGCTCGGCGTGGCCATCCTCACCTCACGCTCCTTGGTTCGGCCCGGCTGTCAGTCTTGCGTCACGTGCGGCCTGGCGGCGCACCTGCGCCACTTGGGGAACCACTTGCCGGGGAGATCACACTGGTCCACTCCCACGGTTGTCTCGGCAGAAGAGATGCTGTTTACTGAGATTGGACGGCGAGGGCACGTCAGGCCAGTTGCCGGTCGGCGACGGTACTGGGGGTCGTTGTGGCGACAGATCTCGAACGGTTCGTGGGGCGCGAAGGGCGCGACGAGTCGATCAAGGAGGTCCGCGCCAAGATAGACGCCGCGGGCGTCACGTACATCTACTACCAGTTCGTGTCGGTCACCGGCCGCATCGTCGGCAAAGGGGTGCCGGCCCCGCACTGGGAGCGCATCGCGACCAGGGGATTCCAGCTCGTCTACGGCGCCACCGCGAACCTGTTCATCGACCGGCACGACAACTACATCGGCTACGGTCCGGAGGCCGCTGAGCTCGTGGGCCTGCCGGATGTGGAAACCTTCTGTGTGCTGCCGTGGGACCCAAAGACTGCACGCGTGTACTGCACACTGTTTCGCAACCGGGAGGAGCGGGACGATCCCGGGGGCTACCTGACGTCGGACTGCCGAGGCAACCTCCGTCGTCTCCACGAGCAGTTCGAGGCCGAGACCGGGCTGCACCTGCGCGCCGGCACCGAGCCGGAGATGATGTGGCTCAAGTTGAACGACGACGGCACGCCCTCCGTGGAGGGGATGACCAGACCGTACTGCTACCACATCGACCAGTTCGCTCAGCTCCAGCCGATCATCCACAAGGTCATCGAGTACAGCCAGGCCATGGGGCTGGACATGATCCAGGGCGACCACGAGGACGCACCTGGCCAGCTGGAGCTCAACTGGCAGTTCGACAGAGCCGAGCACACCGCCGACCGGCTCACGACCTACCGTCAGATCTGCAAGCAGGTCGGGCGCGAGATGGGCGCGTTCCCGTGCTTCATGCCGAAGCCGTTCATGGGCGTGTCCGCCAACGGGTGTCACCACAACCTGTCGCTGTGGGAACGTGATCGCAACGCGTTCCTCCCCGAAGGCGACGACCTGCGCACACCGAGCAAGACCGGCCTGCACGCGATCGGGGGGATGCTCGAGCACCTCCCCGCGCTGACCTGCATCAGCGCGCCAACGGTCAACTCCTACCGCCGCTACCACGAGACCGGCTACTGGGCGCCGGTGTTCGCCGACTGGGGCTATCAGAACCGGACGACCGCGCTGCGGGTCAGCGCCCCGGACCGCTTCGAGTACCGGTCGGTCGACTCGGCCGTCAATCCGTACCTGTCGTTCGCCGCGCTGCTGGCGGCGATCAAGGACGGGCTCGACCGCAGCCTCGATCCTGGCGAGCCGGAGGAGGGCAACATCTACGAGGCCATCGCCGGCGGCAAGGATGTCAAGCGGATCCCCGGCACCCTCGGTGAGGCGCTGGCTGCGCTGGAGAACGACGAGGTGATCCAGTCCGCCCTCCCAGGTGACATGTACCGCGTGTTCCACCACTACAAGAGCGACGAGTGGGAGCGGTTCTGCGCCACGGTGTCGGAGTGGGACATCGAGGAGTACCTGGAGATCCTGCCCTGATCAGCCGCGACCACGCGCTCGACACGAAAGCGACGCCATGTGCGGAATAGCCGGACTCATCCACCGCGACGGCGCCGCCGACGTCGGTGCGGAGATGACCGCGATGCTCCAGGCGCTGCGGCACCGCGGACCCGACGACGCCGGCTTCGCGCTGTACGCGCCGCCACGGGACGGCTACGTCATGCGGTTCAACCTCGCCGAACCCAACGAGCTGCGCGGACGACACTTCTCCGAGCGCCTCGAGCGCAACCGTCAGGAGGTCGAGGCGAGGCTCGCCAAGGTCGGCGCGACGGTGGACCGGCTCGACCGGCAGACGGAGTACTCCTATCGCGCCGAGTTCCACGTGGACAGCGACATCTCCGCCCTGGTCGACTACATCGAGGACGTCCCGGGATGCGAGGTCATCTCACTGGGTCACGCGCTCGAGATCATCAAGGACCTCGGCGACGCCCACAGCGTCGCGGACACCTACGATCTGCGCCGCTTCCGGGGCACGCACGCGATCGGTCACGTCCGCATGGCGACCGAATCCGACGTCGACATCTCGGGCGCTCATCCCTACTGGGCCTACCCGCTGGCTGATCTCGCCGTGGTCCACAACGGGCAGCTGACCAACTACTTCCACTGGCGGCGGCGGTTGGAGCGCAAGGGCCACCGTTTCCAGTCCGAGTGCGACTCCGAGGTCATCGCCGTGTACCTCGCGGAGGTGCTCGAGCAGGGTACGCCGCTGGAGACCGCCATGAAGCAGAGCCTCGACGAGCTCGACGGGGTGTTCACCTACATCGTCGTGACGGCCGACAGCCTCGGCGTCGCCAAGGACGTGATGGCCGCCAAGCCGCTCGTCCTGTACGAGTCGGACAGTCTGGTGGCGCTGGCGTCCGAGGAGATCGCGATCCGTGCGCTGCTCGACCGCGAGATCGACACCTACGATCCCTACGAGGGACAGGTGCTGCTGTGGGATCGATGAGCGGTCTTGGCGCCGGCGCCACGGCGGCCCACTACGACCAGCGAGGGCTCGTGGAACCGGATGTCCAGCCGCCGCTGGTCGCGGAGATCGACGGCGAGTCCGCACGATTCGATGGCGCGCAGCTGTCGACACGACAGATCAACGCGGAGCTACGGCGGCTGGTGTATGCGGAGGGGGTCACCGATGTCACCGTCGACAACCCCGGCGCCAAGCACTCGCTGGGCGTCGGCATCCTCACACGCTGCCGGATCCACTTCGCGGGCAGCCTGGGCTACTTCGGGTGCGGCCTCATCGACGGACCCGAGGTGCAGATCGACGGTCGCGTCGGCTGGTCGGTGGCCGAGAACATGATGTCGGGCGTCGTGGTGGTCGGCAAGAACACCGGGTCGCTGGCAGGTGCCGCGCTGCGCGGTGGCGACCTGGTGATCAAGGGTGACGTCGGTGCGCGGACGGGCATCGACCAGAAGGGCGGCACCATCCTCGTCGGCGGCAGTGCGGGGATGATGACCGGCTTCATGATGCAGCGGGGGCGCCAGATCATCTGCGGCGACGTCGGCCACTCGCTGGGCGACTCGATGTACGACGGCGTGATCTACGTCGGTGGACGCATCGCGTCGCTGGGGGTCGACTGCGTCGAGGCCGAGCTCGATGCACACGACGGGGAGCTCCTCGACCGCAAGTTCCGCATCTACGGTCTCGACCGGCCGGGGACGTTCCGCAAGTTCGTCTGCGGCAAGAAGCTCTACAACTACGACAGTCTCGAGCCCAGCGAGCGCAAGCTGATCCTGTAGGTGCGCGGGCTCCGCCGGCCCGCGCGACGACCCCGGTGTGGGAGGCGGCACATGACGACCAACTCCGATGACCTCGAGCGTCGGCGCTCGACGCTCGGGAGCAGCCGCGTGTTCACGCCGTCGGTCATCGACGACATCCACATGAAGGCCGACCTCGGCCGCTACCGCATGCGCGGGTTCTCGATCTTCAAGGACTTCCCGCATTGGGACGACCTGATGTTCCTACCGGGTACGCTGACCCGCTTCGTCATCGAGGGCTACCGCGAACGGTGTGACACGACGACCGTGCTCGGCGGCCGCTTCGCCAAGAACCCGCTCACGCTGGACATCCCGATCTACGTGACCGGCATGAGCTTCGGCGCGTTGTCGCTCGAGGCGAAGATGGCGCTGGCCAAGGGCGCGTCGATGGCCGGCACCGCCACCTGCTCGGGCGAGGGCGGCATGATCCCGCCCGAGCGCGACTACTCCACCAAGTGGTACTACCAGGTGATCCAGAGCCGCTACGGGTTCAACCCCCACCACCTGATGCTCGCCGACGGGGTGGAGTTCTTCATCGGCCAGGGCCACAAGGTCGGCCTGGGCGGCCACCTGATGGGCCAGAAGGTCACCGAGCAGGTCGCCGAGATGCGCTCGCTTCCCCCTGGCATCGACCAGCGCAGCCCGGCCCGCCACCCCGACTGGCTCGGGCCCGACGATCTGGCACTGAAGATCCAGGAGGTGCGCGAGGCCACCGACTACCAGGTGCCGATCCAACTGAAGCTGGGTGCCGCCCGCGTCTATGACGATGTACGGATGGCCGCCAAGTGTGGACCCGACATCATCTACCTCGACGGCGCCGAAGGCGGCACGGGCGCGGGCCCACACCTCGCGTCGGAGGAGACCGGCATCCCGCTGCTCGCCGCGATACCCGAGGCACGGCGCGCGTTGGAGGACGTTGGGCTGATCGACGAGATCGACCTCGTGGTTGCCGGGGGCATCCGCAACGGTGGCGACGTCGCCAAGTGCCTTGCGCTGGGCGCGTCCGCGATCGCCATGGGCCACGGGGTACTCATCGCGCTGAACTGCAACCGCGAGATCCCCGGCGTCACCGACTACGAGGGCACCATCGGCGTCGAGGCGGGCCGCTGCTACCACTGCCACACCGGCCGCTGCCCGGTCGGCATCGCGACGCAGAACCTCGAGCTGCGCAAGCGCCTGGACATCGACGCCGGCGCCGAGCGCGTCTACAACTTCCTGCACACCCTGACCCTCGAGGTGCAGATGCTGGCCCGCGCCTGCGGCAAGACGTCGGTGCACAGCCTCGAGCCGGAGGACCTGTGCGCGTTGACGACCGAGGCCGCCGCGATGGCGAGGGTGCCGCTCGCCGGCACGAACTACGTCCCCGGCGTCACCGAGCAGCAGACCCTCGCCGAGATGCGTGCGCTCGTCGAGCGCCAGCGCGATCAGCCCCGGACGGACTGACGGCACGAACCCCGCGGGAGGTCGCGATGACCGAGTACGGCTTCACCAACAGCCCCAGCATCGACGCGGAGGCGCTGGCGGGCGAGACCTATCCGTACCTGCACGACATCACGCTGGTCGACGGCGTCGACCTGAACGCGGCCACTCCAGGCGAGGACATCAACTGGCTGGAGGACATCGAGTTGCTCAGCGAGGACGGCGTGCCCGCCGTGTTCGACCGGTACACCAACGCGTTTCTCAAGATCCACTTCGAGATCCCACCCGGTCGCGAGGACGAGATCGCACGCAAGGTGCTGATCACCCATCTGCGCTCGGGCAACTGCTACGGACTCAGCCTGAAGCGCCGGCACAGCAAGTTCCGTCAGCCCGAGCTCGGGCCGTGGGCCCACGGCTCGCCCACCGTCGGCGACGACTGGACGCCGCCGACGATGGACGACTGGGGTACGGCCTGACCCTGGCGCGCCACCTCCGGCGCACCAGGGGCCCGTCATCAGCTGCTCTCGGCAGGCCCGGGTCGCACGCCGTCGCCGCCTTCGGCCACCGACCCGGTCGGGCCGTGCTGCCCTTCGACCTCCGTGTCGGCGATGTGCGCGCTGCCTCCGCGTCGCAGCACCCGGTCCATACCGATCCGCTCGTAGTCGCGCACGGCTTCGTCGTACTCGTGGCTCTCGTCGCTGATCTGCCGCCCGTGCCACGCCACCCACAGCGCGATGCTGACGATCGTGAGCAGCACGGTCGTCCCCGCGAACGGGTACATCGCCGTGATGTCGGCCGGGTTGGCGAACGAATCGAGGCCGGTGCTGACCGCCACCATCACCGGGTCACCTCCGTGTCGTGGTCGCGTGCGCGACCGTTGCCGAACACATCCATGTCGCGCACCGTACGGCGCTCGACCTCCTCGAACTCCGTCTCGGCCTCCGCGAGGTAGGGATACGCGTCGCCATAGTCGTGGGCGTCGAGACCAGCAAGCTCAACGGCCCGAGGCACCCGCAGCAGGTCGACGCGGTCGAGGACCTTCGCGACCACGTAGGCCGGGAGGAACCCCAGCACGCCGAACATGATGATCGCTCCGATGAAGTTGCCGATCGGGTTGATCGCCGGGGCGCCCTCCGCAGTGGTGAACCACGCGGTGACACCCTCTGCCGGTGCGGCCGCCGGGTAGCCCCACAGCATGAACCCGGCGATGACGACGCCGAGGAACCCGGCGTACCCGTGGACGGCGACCGCGCCGACCGCGTCGTCGAGCTGGAACCGTCGCTCCACCCAGAAGTGGAGGCGGTAGATGATCGCCACCACGGCGCCACCGATGATGAACGCCTGCAGCGGGTGATACAGGTCGTTGCCGGCCGACGCGGCGATGATACCGGCCAGGCCTCCGGAGAAGGTCCAGAAGGCGTCGCCCTTGCTGATCAGGAACCCGACCATCATGCCGCCGGCCAGCGACGTGAGGAAGTTGAACGTGATCGCCGACAGGGTCGTCGGCATCAGATAGATGTTCGTGGCCGAGAAGAACGTGCCACTGTCACCGCCGATGTCGAGGATCGGGATGTTGCAGGCGGCGTAGAACCCCCAGAACCCCGTGTAGATGATGAACAGCCCCAGACAGGTCATCCACACGTTGTGGGGCTGGATGTCACGCACTTCGCCGTTCGGGCCGAATCTTCCGATCCGCGGACCGAGCACCAGCAGCACCGCCAGCGCAGTGCCACCTGCGATCGCGTGGATCACGCCGGACGCATAGGCGTCGTGGTACCCCATGAGCTGCACCATCCAGCCGTTGGGCGACCAGCCCCACGCCGCGTCGATGATCCAGGTCACGGAACCGATCATCACGGCGATGATCACGAACGCCGCGGTCCGGATCCGCTCGATCACCGCGCCGGACACGATCGACGCAGCGGTCCAGGAGAACAGCAGGAACGCCGCCCAGAACACGCCGTTGATGCGGTCCTGCATGTTCGTGCCCATGTTCTCCGACCACGGGACCGCGGCCGCGGTGAACTCGTCCGAGATGAGCCCGCCGATGATGCCCGGACCGTTGGGGAACGCGAAGTAGATCCACCACCCGAAGAAGAAGAACGTCATCGTGACCAACGGGATCACCAAGGCGTTCTTCATCAGCGTGTGCTGCAGGTTCTTGCGCCGTGCGACGCCGACCTCGTAGGTGCAGAACCCCACGTGAATGAGGAACATGAACACCACGGTGACCCAGTAGTAGAACTCCGTGAAGATTACGTTCAGAGCGCCTACTTCGTTATCCATACCGGCGAGCCCTCCTGATTGCCGCGCCGAGTCGTTTCGACCCTTTCGCCAGCCCCACGAAGACTGCTACTGCACGTGGTCGCCCCATGCAGGGCGGGCAACATCAGGATAAGCTGTGACAGGTCGCCGATCAAGAGTGTAGTTGGTCACCTGAGGCAATTCTCTAGAGGTAGGAGATAAGAATCATACATACCCATGAGAAGTTCTCTCTGGGATGTAGCCGCGTCTACGGCGTGTAAGTAAGGTCAGAACAGGGTCAGGTACCGATCCACCTCCCATCCGCTCACCGTCCGGTGGTAGGCGCGGAACTCGTCACGCTTGGTGTCGGCGAAGTAGTCGATGTAGTGGCCATCCGGCACCTCGCCGAGGGCGTCGCGCAGCACGGCGTCGTCGACCAGCGCGTCGACCGCTCGGTCGAGCGTCGCTGGCAGCGGCGCGATGCCCCGACCGCGGACGTCGTCGAGCGACAGCGCGTAGAGGTTTTCGGTCACCGGGTCGCCGGGGTCGACGCCGCGGTCCATGCCGTCCCGCCCGGCAGCCGACATCGCCGCGAACGCCAGGTAGGGGTTCGCGGCCCCGTCGACGACGCGGTTCTCGAAGCGTCCTGGCTCGGGCACCCGGAGCATGACCGTGCGGTTGTTGCCGCCGTAGGTGGCATAGGCCGGCGCCCATGTCGCGCCCGAGGTCGGCGCGCCGACTCCCATCCGCTTGTAGGAATTGACGGTCGGGCACATGACCGCCGTGAGCGCCGGCGCATGCTCCAGCACGCCGCCGATGAAGTGATACGCGTCGCTCGACAGTCCCAGCTGTCGCGCATCGTCGTCGCTGTGGAACAGCGGATTCCCGTCGTCGGTCCACAGGCTCGTGTGCGTGTGCAGCCCGCTGCCGGTCAGGTGGTCGAACGGCTTGGGCATGAAGGTCGCGGCCATCCCGGCCTCATGTGCCAGGGTGTGCACCATGTAGCGGAAGAACACGACCCGATCGGCCGTCGTGAGCGCGTCGGCGAACGTGATGTTCTGCTCGAACTGCCCGTTGGCGTCCTCGTGGTCGTTCGCGTAGTTGGACCAGCCGAGCGTGTTCATGTACGTCGACACCGTGGTGAGGTGGTCGTACATGCGTGACAGGCCCTTGGCGTCGTAGCACGGCTTGTCGGCGGTGTCGAGCGGGTCGGCCAGCGCAATGCCCCCCTCGGGCCGTCGGCGGACGAGGAAGTACTCGGCTTCGGCGCCCGTCTTGAGCACCAGCCCACGCGTGGCCAGCCGTTCGAGCTCCCACTTCAGGATCCACCTGGGGGCGTACGGCCACGGTTCGCCGTCGACGTACAGATCCGACTGCAGCACCGCGAGACCCGGTTGCCACGGCACGGGTGTGTACGACGACGGATCGGGGATCGCCATGAGATCGGGGTCCGCCGGGCTCTGTCCGAGCGGTCCTGCGGCGAAGCCGGCGAAACCGACGCCCTCGGTCGTCAACGTGTCGAACGTGTCGGCCGGCACCAGCTTCGCACACGGCTTGCCGTGCATGTCCACGAACATGGCGAAGAAGAACTCGATGTCGTCCTTCTCGGCCTGCGTTCGCAGCTGTTCCCGGTCGTCAGGCATGGTCGTCTCCCATCGCGCCGTTCTGGCCGGGCACCCAGTCGGTGCCGGCGAGTGGAACCTGGGCCATCGCGGCGGCCTCGATGGTCAGCGCGACGAGGTCCTCCGGCTCCAGGTTGTGGACGCTCGATTTCCCGCAGGCCCGTGCGAGCGTCGTCAACTCCATCGTGATCGCCTGCAGATAGTTGGTGACCTGCTGGTACGCCCG
The DNA here is from genome assembly GCA_019347695.1 of Actinomycetota bacterium. Taxonomy (GTDB): domain Bacteria; phylum Actinomycetota; class Nitriliruptoria; order Euzebyales; family JAHELV01; genus JAHELV01. The sequence continues at coordinate 16,841 of JAHWKT010000009.1, forward strand.
TTCGGGATCGAGACGACGTTCGAGGTCGTCGTCCTGGGTGGCGATGCCGACGGGGCAGCGCCCGGTGTGCATGTGGTGGCAGGCGCCCGGCTGGGTGCCCAGTGCGTGATAGTCCGACGTCGCATCGTGGGTGACGCCGTCGATGACGTAGGTCCGGCTGTTGCAGCCCATGGCGATCAGCGGCGCGACGCCGAGCGACACGGCGTCGGCGCCGAGTGCCAACGCCTTGGCGACATCGGCGCCGGAACGGATCCCCCCCGACACGACCAGCTGCACCTCATCGCCCTTGCCGACCTCACGCAGTGCCTGTGCGGCCTGGCGGACGGCCGGCAACGTCGGGACGCCAGCGTGCTCGATGAACACCTCCTGGGTCGCTCCGGTACCGCCCTGCAGACCGTCGACGACCACCACGTCGGCTCCCGCCGCGACCGCGAGCTTGACGTCGTTGCGTACGCGGGTGGCGCCGAGCTTGACGAAGATCGGTGCCCGCCACGCCGTCGCTTCGCGCAGCTCCTCGATCTTGATCCGCAGGTCGTCGGGTCCCGTCCAGTCCGGGTGGCGCGACGCCGACCGCTGATCGATGCCGGCCGGCAGCGTGCGCATCCCGGCGACGCGCTCGCTGACCTTCTGCCCCAGCAGCATCCCGCCGCCGCCCGGCTTGGCGCCCTGTCCGACCACGACCTCGACGGCGTCCGCCCGTCGGACATCAGCCGGGTCGAAGCCGTAGCGCGACGGGAGGCACTGATAGATCAGTACGCTCGACGCCTCGCGTTCCTCGTCGGTCATGCCGCCGTCGCCGGTGGTGGTCGACGTGCCCATGGCGGTGGCGGCGCGGCCGAGCGCGGTCTTCGCCGTGGCCGACAGCGCCCCGAAGCTCATCCCGGCGATCGTGATCGGGATGCGCAGTCGCAGGGGTTCGGTCGCGTTGCGCGTGCCGAGCACCGTGGTGGTGTCGCACCGCTCCCGATAGCCCTCCAACGGATAACGCGAGATCGAGGCGGTGAGGAACACCAGGTCGTCGAAGGTGGGCAACCGGCGTTTGGCGCCCCAGCCGCGGATCTCGTACCGACCGAGCTCGGCCATCGTCTGGATCTGCGCGATCACCCAGGGTGGAAACGTGTGACTCGTCGTGTGCCCGTCGCCGGCCGCGGCGTGGTGTTGTTCGTGCATCACGGCACCCGGTGGGCGACGCTGTCGAAGTGGTACAGCTCGCGGGCGCTCGCCACGCGCGTGACGCCCAGGGGATCGACGTGGTCGAACCCGGCGAGGGCCAGCAGCTCCTTCACCGCGGTGACGTCGTCCGCCGTCAGCTCCTCGACGCGGGCATCTGCGCCGAGCGAGGCGATGCGGCCGCCGACGTAGATGACGGCCTCGTACAGCGAGTCGCCGAGGCCGTCGCCCGCGTCGCCACCGATGAGCATCGTGCCGGCCTGCGCCATGAACCCAGCCATGTTGCCGGCGTCGCCGCCGATGAGGACGGTTCCACCCTTCAGAGAGATCCCGGCCCGAAGCGACGCGTCACCTTCGATGACGATCGTGCCACCGTGGCTCGACGCGCCAGCGCACTCCGACGCGTCACCGCGCACCCGGATCGTGCCGCGCATCAGGTTCTCACCGATCGACCAGCCCACGAAGCCGTCGACCGTGACGTCGGGACCGTCGCACAGGCCGCCGATGAAGTAGCCGGCGTTGCCCGCGATGTCGACGGTGATCTCGTTGGTCAACCCGACCGCGAGGTTGTGCCGCCCGCGGGGCTCGGTGACCACTGCGTGACCCCCGTCCGGCAGCGCGGCGAGGGCAGCGTTGACCTCGCGCGTCGACAGGTCCGCGCAGCTCAGCGTGACCACACGTGGACCTCCTCGGGCATGGGCTCGAAGACGTCGGCGTCGTCTATGCCCGGCAGTCCGGCAAGCGCGTGGTACTCCGATGCCATCGCGACGTAGCGGTCGTGCTCGGCGATCACCGCCGGCTTGCACGCGAACGGGTCGCGGACCACCGCGAACTCGGTCGCGGTGGTCACCAGGAGGGTGAAGAAGCCGTCGAGGTCGTCCAGCACCAGCCGAAGCGCATCGCCGAGCGCCGCGCCGTCGGCGAGGTTCCTGGCGATGTGGCGCGCCGCCACCTCCGAGTCGTTCTCGGTGTCGAACGACGCCCCGGCGTCGGCCAGGCGCCGCCGCACCGTGGCGTAGTTCGAGAACGAGCCGTTGTGCACCAGGCACAGGTCGGCGACGGGAGAGAACGGGTGCGAACCGCCAGTGGTGACCGCCGACTCGGTGGCCATCCTCGTGTGGCCGACCGCCTGGTACCCGCCGCGCGTCGCCGCCCGGAACCGTTCGGTGATCTCGCTGGGTGCGCCGACGTCCTTGAAGATCTCGAGCGCGTGGCCGTAGCCGACGACGACAGCGCTCGGCAGCAGCCGCGCGAGCCCATCAAGGACCGCGGCATCGTCAGCCCGGCTCGCCAGCACCGCGCTCGAGCCGTAGGTGTGGCTCACATCGACGACCTCGCCGAGCTCGTCCTCCAGCGCACCCACCAGCCGTGACCAGTCGACGTCTGCCGCGTCGGCACGGACCGAGTACCGCACACACGCGGCTGGAAGGTCGTCGGCGTACAACGCGAGGCCGGCGGAATCGGGCCCACGCTCGGTGAGGCACACCAGCATGTCCGAAACCAGCGCGCCGAGACGCGGACGCAGATCCGCGTCACGCAGCTGCAGTCCCACGATGCCGCACACCGCCACCACCTCCCCCCGCCCGACCGCTCACGGGGTGTTGACTGTCAGTGTACGCAGTTTCCTGGCCGTGTGAACCACGATGTTGCCGGGTTGCCTGGTACTGCCCGCGAACGCGGCAGATCCTGGGGTCGGCGGGTGCGGTGATGAGCGGCGGACGCGCGAGGTGCCAGCTGACCCGGCACGCGCCCCGCCGACGCGATGGACCGTTGTCCCGTCGTTCTGACGCGCCAACGCGGCGAAGAGCCGACAGACTGGTGCGGCGGACGCAGGCGACAGCATGGCGAACAGGAGCGGCGACGTGGATCAGCAGGCCAGTGACCGTACGACGCCCTCCACCCGCGCAGTCGGGGCGACGCTGCCCGGCGTGGCGCTCGTCGGTCTGGCGGCCGCGCTGTGGGGCACCGACGGCCTGTTCCGTCGCGGGCTGGCGTTGGAGCTGCCCGCCGCGACGGTCGTGGCATGGGAGCACGCCATCCTCGTGCTGCTGCTGACGCCGTTCCTCGCCCGTGCCTGGCGGACGTGGCGCACCATGCCGGCGCGCGACCGCGTCGCGGTCGCGGTCATCGGGTTCGGAGCGTCGGCGATCGCCACCACCCTGTTCACCGCGGCGTTCCGGTTCGGCGACCCGGTCACTCCGCTGCTGCTGCAGAAGCTGCAACCGCTGATCGCGGTCGCCGGCGCGCACCTGCTGTTGGGTGAGCGGCAGTCGCCACGCTACTGGTGGTTCCTCGCAGGCGGCCTTGGTGGCGCCTGGCTGATCACGTTCGCCGACCCGACGGGGATCACCGTCCCCGCGGCGGTCGCCGGGGCCTTCGCGGTCGGCGCCGCGACCCTGTGGGGCCTGGGCACGGTGCTGGGCCGTGGGCTGGCCACCCACGTGCCGTTCACGGAGCTCACGACGATGCGCTTCGCGTTCGGGCTGCCCGCCGCCGCCGTGACCGCGGTGGCGATCGACGGGCCAGGAGCGCTGGCGATCACCGGCGGGGAGGTGGGACCACTCGTGGCGTTGGCGCTGGTTCCCGGCCTGGCGGGCCTGCTGCTGTACTACCGGGGTCTGCGGACGACGCCCGCGTCGGCGGCCACCATCGCCGAGCTGACGTTCCCACTGACGGCGATCGCACTGGGCGCCGTGGTCTTCGGGTCGACGTTGACCGTGACCCAGTGGATGGGTGCGGGGCTGCTGGTCGCGACCATCACGGTGATGGCGCTGCTGGCCCGTCGCGGCAACCGCGGTGTCGGTATCGAGCAGCGCCGGCCACCGGTCGTGGGCCGCGACGGCCCGCTGTCGCAGCCGGAACCGGCTGGCGCACGGTAGCCACACCGCGAGCTGGCGTGCGGTAGGCACACCACGGATCGGGCGGCTGCCCGCCAGGGGATGAGGCAACCGCCCGTTATTGGGACGGCTACTCGTGCCGACTGGTAGGGCATGCTGCTGTCCTCAGTCGAGCCCGCAGACGCCGCTCGCCACGACGGTCGCGAGGCGGCCGGACGGCGGCGGGCGATCCAGGCGACCGCCAGTCTTGCTCTGGTGGTCACGATTGCCTACCTCACGTGGCGCATCCTGGCGACCGTCAATCTGGCGGTGTGGTGGGTCTCGATCCCGCTGTTGCTGCTCGAGCTGCACGCCGCATCCGGCCTGGCGCTGCACACGTTCTCGCTGTGGCGCATCGACGCCCTGCGCCCGGTGGAGCCTGTCGAGGCAGCGTCAAGTCGCGTTGCTGTCCTCATCACCACCTACAACGAGCCCGAGGAGGTGCTGCTGCCGACGATCGCCGCGGCGGTGGCGCTCGAGCCGGAGCACGCGACCTGGGTGCTCGACGACGGCGCGCGACCGTGGGTCGCGAACCTCGCGCGTCGGCTGGGTGCGCGCTATCTGGCGCGCCACGACAACGCTGACGCCAAGGCGGGCAACATCAACCACGCGCTCCAACACATCGACGCGGACCTCGTCGCCGTGCTCGACGCCGATCACGCGGCGTATCCGAACCTGCTGCGCCACACGTTGGGATACTTCGACGACCCCGACATGGCGCTGGTCCAGACGCCGCAGTCGTTCTACAACGAGGGCTCGTTCGAAGACGTCGACCTGCGGCAGCGGTGGAGGCGGTCGAGCGAACGTCGGTCGTACCACGAGCAGGAGTTGTTCTACCGCGCGATTCAGCCGGGCAAGAACCGGTGGTCGGCGGCCTTCTGGTGCGGTACGGGAGCGGTGTTGCGGGTCGATGCGCTGCGTGACATCGGCGGTGTGGCGACCGGCAGTGTCACCGAGGACATCCAGACCACCATCCGGCTGCATCGTCGCGGCTGGCGCAGCGCCTACCACAACGAGGTGCTCGCCGAAGGGCTCGCGGCCGCGACCGCCGAGCAGTACATGCTCCAACGGCATCGGTGGTGCACGGGCGCGATGCAGGTGCTGCGCCAGGAGCGCCCGCTGACCGGCGCCGGCCTCACCGTCACGCAGCGTCTCGCGTACGCGACGACGCTGCTGGGTTGGTTCGATGCCTGGCGTACCCTGGGCTTCCTGCTGCTGCCGATCCTGGTCCTGCTGACCGGCGCCTCACCGATCGCCGCCGATCTGCGCACGTTCGCAGTCGCCTTCGGCGTGACGTTCGGGCTGCAGCAGGTTGCACTGTATCTGCTCGGTCGCGGCCGGAGTCCGCCGTTGATCGCGACCGTGTTCGAGTTGGTCCGGATGACGCCGACGCTCTACGCGACCATGATGCTGCTACGGGCGTCGGCGGTCGCGTTCAGGGTCACGCCGAAGGGCCGGCTGGACCCCGACCGGCTCCGTGGCTCGGCTCCGTGGCTGCTGATTGCGCTGCTGGTGGCGTCGCTGGGGTCCGCCGCGTGGTACGCCGCAACCCTGACCGGCCTCACACCGATCACATACGACCCGCCGGCGGTGGCACACGCCGCGGCGTTCTGGCTGGCGGGGAACACGGTGCTGTTGTCCGTCGCCATCGTCAGGACGATGGCGCAGCGGTTCGCGCGCGAGCGACGCGCGAGCTACCGCTTCACGTTCGACCTTCCCGCGCTGCTCAATGGCCGCGGCTGTCGGCTGCGCGACGTGTCGTTGACGGGTGCGCATATCGAGATGGACGAGGACCTCGCGCCCAGCGGTGCGCGGACCGCGACCCACACGCTGCGGTTCAACGCAGCCGTCGCCGACCAGCGTTGCATCGTGCGATCCCGTGAGCGGCTCGATGGTGGCCGGATGCGCCTCGGCGTCGAGTTCGTCGACGACGACCCGGTCGGGCGCGCAGAGCTTGCGTTGTGGGCCTTCCGGCAGCGCCCACATGGACCGCGTGACTCCTACGGGCGACAGGTGCGTCCAGGTGGGCTGCGGGCAGCCTGATCGCGACGATCTCGATCCGGTAGCGATCGCGCTCCACCGCACGGAACAACGCCCCGTACCGGATCCGAGCGATCCGCGTCAACCGGCGAGGTGTGGCCGGTGTCGTATCGAACGGCAG
>JAHWKT010000009.1:23147-41393 GCA_019347695.1 Actinomycetota bacterium
GGTCAACAGCAGATGGGGCATGCGGGGGCCGGCTCCTGTCGTGGTGGAGGCAACCCTGAAGTCTCCCCGCGGTCCTCGTCGTCTGCCAGGCCACGGGCTGCGGACGCAGCGATCATCCGGTGCAGCGGACCGGGTCCAGCGCAGCCGCACAGGTCGTTACACGACGGTTACCCGTCTGCGAAGGGGCTGCGAACCACGTCGCCCACAGTGGTCCTCACAGATCCGGGATCCGCCACCCAGGCGGGACCGACACAGCGGAGGCCATCATGACAACCACGACGACCCCGGCCACCCCCGACCGCGGCCAGGCGCCAGCACGAGCATGGCGCACCGCCAGGGTGTGGCTGACGATCCTGACCCTGCTCGCCATGGTCGTGCCGCTCACGGCCGCGAAGGCCTCGACGACGGGTACCGCCGAGGTGGATGTTCACTTCACGGCCGCCGGCAGCGAGTGTGACGTGACCAACGCCTACCCTCGCGTCGTGCCGACCCCGGCCGTGTTGACCGGCGCCATCGAGGCGCTGCTCGCCGGCCCGACAGCCGACGAGCGGCCGTCGACGGCGACGATGTTATCGTCGGACACCGCCGGCATGCTGCGGTCGATCAACCTGCGCGACGGAGTCGCCCACATCGACTTCGCTGACCTGCGGCAGGTCATCCCGAACGCGTCGACCGCGTGCGGCTCGGCGAGCCTGCTGGCGCAGCTCGACGCCACTGCGAGACAGTTCCCGACCGTGCTGCGCGCCCGCTACTCGATCAACGGCAGCGAAGCCGCCATCTACCACTGGCTGCAGCGTGACGTGCCGGGCTCGAGCACCGTCACCGGTACCCGCGGTTCGCTGACGAACACGGCGCCAATCCGGCGTACGAGCGGCGGCGCGGCGACCCTGCGCGAGATCCGTGTCGGACGCCACGCCGGCTTCGATCGCCTCGTGTTCGAGTTCGACGGCGACCGACCCTCCTACAACATCCACTACACCGGTGTGGCCACCAAGGGCGGCAGCGGCCAGCCCATCGCGCTCCTCGGCACGACCGCGATGCAGATCGACCTGGGCGCCAGCACGATCGACATGCAGGCCGCGGACTTCCCTCGCACGTTCGAGCCTGCCGGTCCGCTGACGCCACGCTTCCCGACGCTGCGCCAGGTCCGCTACGGCGGCGAGTTCGAGGCGCTGTCGACCTTCGGCGCCGGCCTCAAGGCTCGCACCGGGTTCCGGGTGCTCGAGCTGGCCAACCCGACGCGGCTGGCGATCGATGTCGCGCACGGCGCCACCGTTCCTCGCCTGCGGCGCGGCACGCGGGGCCCCGCGGTTCGTGACTGGCAGCAACAGCTCAACACGGTGCAGTTCGGTGCCTTCGCGACGTCCGCGGCGCCCCGCCAGGGTCCGCTCGTGGTCGACGGGGTGTTCGGTCCCCGTACCGAGCGGGCGACCCGCACCTTCCAGCGCGCGGAGGGTGTGTCCGTCACCGAGGTGGTCGACTCGGCGACCCGCACCGCCATGCGCAGGGCGTTGCGACGGGCCGCGGCCACGACACCGTGACCATCGCCGACGCACAGCCCGCATCCGGGGACGAACCGACCCCCTCCGGGTGCGGGCTGTTTCCACGCCCGGTCGCCGCGCGGACTCGATGGCCGAGCGAGCAGCTGCGATGATCCCTGATGTGGCTGCCATCCTGCTCGTCGAAGACGACCCCTCGACCAGCGAGGCGGTCGCGCTGGCGCTCGAGGGGCATGGTCACCGTGTCGAGACCGCCGCGACCGGCGACGAGGCGCTCGAGCGGTGGCGGCACATGCGTCCGGATCTCGTGCTGCTCGACGTGATGCTCCCGAGTCGCGACGGGCTGGAGGTCTGCCGTGAGATCCGCCGCGAGGACCGCGTGCCGATCATCATGCTGACTGCGCGCAGCGACCCCATCGACGTCGTGCTCGGCCTCGAGTCCGGCGCCGACGACTACGTGACCAAGCCGTTCGAGACCCGGGTGCTGCTCGCTCGGATCAAGGCGGTGCTGCGCCGGGGTGAGGCGTCACCCACCGACAGCGTCCGCCGCTACGGCAGCGTCACGATCGACCCGGTCGGCATGGTCGTGTCGCGCGACGGCGAGGAGATCCACCTCACGCCGACCGAGCTGCGGCTGCTGCTCGAGCTGTCCGGCCGGCCCGGTCAGGTGTTCACCCGTCAGCTGCTGCTCGAACGGGTGTGGGACTACGACTATCTCGGGGACTCCCGGCTGGTCGACGTCTGCGTGCAGCGGCTGCGGGCCAAGGTCGAGGACGATCCAACCGAGCCGACGCTGATCCAGACCGTGCGTGGCGTCGGCTACAAGCTCGTGGACCCACGATGAGTAGGCGGCGTCCGCTGGGTCTTCGCGCCCGGCTGGTCATGACGTTCGCGGTGGTCGCGGCGGTCGTCGCCCTGGCGGTGGCCGGCATCTCCTTCACGGTGGTCCGGAGCCTGACGTTGCGGCAGGCGACCGACGTCGCGGTGCGCGAGGCCCGCGTGCACCTCGACGACGCCGCGGCGACGCTGTCCGCAGCGTCGTCCCCGGAGGAGCTGCGGCGGTTCCTCGCGCAGCTGCGGACGCGCAGTCGGGCCGACGTGATCGCGGTGGCCGACGGGCAGGTCGAGACGACCACCCCGTCGCTGACCGTGGCCTCGGTCCCCGAAGATCTCCGCCCGGCGGTCGACGCCGGGCGCGTGGTGACGCGCCGGACGGTGCTGAGGAGCGACGCGGTCGCGGTCGTCGGTGGCGCGGTGCAACCCGACGGTCCGGCGTTCTACTTCTTCTACCCGCAACAGGATGTCGCCGACGACCTGCTGCTGCTGGCGAGGGTGCTGGCGGCGACGAGCGGTGTGCTGGTGGTGGTCTCGGCCGGTGTCGGCGCCGTCGCCGCATCCGGTGTCCTGCGACCGATCCGCCGGACCCGCGCAGCCGTCCGGGAGGTCGCCGCCGGCGACCTCGACACGCAGCTGCCGGCGCAGGGCGGCGACGACCTGGCCGAGTTGGCCCGGGCGTTCAACACGATGACCGCGGCGTTGCGCCACACGATCGGCGACCTGCGCGAGCTCGAGGCGGGACAACGCCGGTTCGTGTCGGACGTCTCCCACGAACTGCGCACACCGCTGACCGCCTTGACGACAGCGTGCGACGTGCTCGACGCGAACAAGGACGGGTTGACCGACGCCGGCCGCCGCGCCGCGCGGCTGGTCGTGGTCGAGAGCCGGCGGCTCGCGGCGCTCGTCGAGGATCTCATGGAGATCTCCCGCATGGACGCCGGCGCGGCCGACATGACGCTCGAGCGCGTCGACGTGACCCGCAGCCTGCATGGCGCCCTGCGGTCACGCGGCTGGGACCACCAGGTCGCCGTGCACGCCGACGGCCAGCCGACGACGCTGATCGACGCGCGCCGGCTCGACGCGATCATCGGCAACCTCGTCGGCAATGCGCTGACCTACGGGCGGCCCCCGGTCGACGTCACCGTACGCAGCAGTGACGACGCCGTCGAGATCGACGTCAGCGACTCCGGCGACGGCATCGCGCCCCAGCACCTGCACCGCATCTTCGACCGGTTCTACAAGGCGGACCGGTCGCGCAGCAGTGGCGGTACCGGCCTGGGCCTGGCGATCGCGCGCGAGAACGCCCGCCTGCACGGCGGCGACATCACCGTGCGCAGCGAGCCGGGCCGCGGGGCGACCTTCACGGTGCGCCTCCCACGCCGACGCTCGCCGTGACCTCCGCCCGGGCCCTGCCGTGTAGGCCAGCACCCACACTCGGGTGCTGGCCTACACGCCTGTCGGGGAGCCGCCTTGGTGTGGCGGATCGGGCCCACATGCGGGTGTTGGCCGACACGCCCGAGCGCGAGACAGCGGTGGGCGCCGCGACGCCGGTTCCAGCGCGTCAGTCAGTCGTGCTCGGCTCGCGGCGTCGTCGAGGGATCGGCGGCTGACAGGGCCGGCGGCTCGCAGTCGTGGCACTCCAGCTCGAGGGTGGCGTGGGCGATAGAGAACCGTTCCGCGAGTCCGTCCTTGAGGTGATCGCCCCGCGCCTGCGCGTCGTGCAGGCTCGGTTGGTCGTCGAGCACCACGTGCGCCGACAGCGCCGTCGTCTCCGAGGTCAGGTTCCACAGGTGCAGGTGGTGCACCGACTCGACGCCGGCCGCCGCCGTCAGCCAGCGCTCGACCGCGACCGGGTCGACGTCGTCCGGTGCACCTTCGAGCAGCACATGGGTGGTGTCGCGCAGCAGGCGGAACGCCGTGACGATCACCAGCAGTCCGATGAACACCGAGGCGGCGGCGTCGACCCAGTCCGCGGAGAACAGCACCACCGCCAGACCGGCGACGATCGCGCCGACCGACCCCACCGCGTCGGCGAGCATGTGCGCGTAGGCGCCGCGCATGTTGAGGCTCCGGCCGCTCGCCCGGGCCAGCAGCACGGCGCTGCCCACGTTGATGGCCAGCCCAAGTGTGGCGACGATCAGCACGCCCGCGCCGGCGACGTCGGGCGGGTCGCCGATGCGCCGGGATGCCTCGAACAGGATCCAGCCCGCCGACGCCAGCAGCAGCACACCGTTGGCCTGGGCGCCGAGCACCTCGGCGCGCTGCATGCCGAAGGTGTGGCGCACCGACGCGGGGCGGTCGATCAGGCGCTGTGCGACCAGTGCGATGGCCAGCGCGGCGACGTCCGACAGCATGTGCACCGCGTCGGCGAGCAGCGCGAGCGACCCGAACACGATGCCGCCGACGAACTCGGCGCCCATGAAGCCGCCGTTGGCGACGAGCGCGATCCACAGTGCGCGACGCCGTCGCGCCGCGAGCTCGACGGTGTCGCCGCGCGCGTGGTCGTGGTGCCTACCCATGATCGTGCGTCACGTGGTCCAGCGCCATGGTGAGCAGCACCCGGACGTGCCCGTCGCGCAGCGAGTAGTGGACCCTGCGTCCGACCCGCCGGGCCCGCACGACCGCGTGGGCGCGCAGCAGCCGCAGGGCGTGCGAGGTCGCCGACTCGCTCAGCCCGCTGATGACCGCCAGTTCCGTCACGCACAGCTCGTCGCACGCCAGCAGCCCTGTCAGCAGCCGCAACCGTCCAGGATCACCCAGCAGCGTGAAGACGTCCGCGAGGTGGTCGATCGCGTCGTCGTCGGGTTGCACGCGCAGCACCTGGGCGACCCGCTCGATGGTGTCGGCGGGCATGGCGTCCCGGTCGAGGTGGAGTACGGCGTGCTGCTGCATGGGGATAACCCGATCGTCTGAACAGATGCTCACATGTTGCCGCACCCGTTCCGTGCCGTCAAGGCGCGGAGCGCGAAGGTCGTCCCGGGAACCCGCGCGCGCCGATACCTGCCACACTGCGATCCAGATGACCGCCTCGAGCACGCCGCCGCGCCCCATCGGCGCCACCGACCGACCGGCACGACACGCCCGGATCGCTGTGGCCGTGCTGTTCATCGTCAACGGCGTCACGTTCGCGAGCGTCGTGCCGTGGCTGCCGGCGATCAAAGACCAGCTGCTGCTGCGCAACACCGGGCTGGGGCTGGGGTGGGCGGCCGGCCCGCTCGGTGGGTTGGCGGTCGGGATCGCCGCCGGTCCGCTGGCGGCGCGGTTCGGATCGGGCCGCACCGCCACCCGTGGCGCGCTGCTCGGCCTGCTCTCGCTTCCCGCCGTCGCCGTGGCACCGACCTGGTCGGCGTTCGCGATCTCGGTGTTCCTGCTCGGCGCCGCCGACGCGGTGACCGACGCCGCCATGAACGCACACGGCCTGCTGGTGCAGCGGCGGTATGGACGCAGCATCATCAACAGCTTCCATGCGCAGTGGAGTGTCGGTGCGGTGGGCGGTGGGCTGCTCGGTGCGGGCGCGGTCGCGCTGGGGGTTCCCCGGGTGCTCCATCTCAGTGGCATGGCGGTGGTGCTGGCGGCCGCCGTGGCGCTTGCGGCCCGGTGGCAGCTGCGCGGCCCCGACCACATCGAGCGCCCGCCCGTGGCCGACCGCCACCCGGCGGCGTCGACCGGAGCGGTGCACGCGAGCCGCGGCGTGCGTCAGGCCGTCCGCACGGCACCGTGGCTGCTGCTGGGGTTCGCGTCCCTGCCGATGCTCGGTGGGGTGGTCGAGGACTCGGCTGCGTCGTGGGCGGCCGTGTACCTGCGGGACACACTCGGCGCGGCGGCGTTCGTCGCCGGTCTCGGCTTCGTCGCCGCGCAGACGATGATGGTCGTGGGCCGCGTGATCGGCGACCGGCTGGTCGACCGCTTCGGCGCCGGCAGGATCGCCCGGTCGGGCTCGCTGCTCGCGGCGGTAGGGATGCTCGCCGTCGTGGCAGGGCCCGTGCCCCTGGTGGTCGTCGCCGGCTTCGGCCTGGCCGGCCTCGGCGTGGCGACGTTGTTTCCGCTGGGCCTGGCCGCGGCCGGTGCGATCCCGGGCGTGCGCACGGCTGACGGAGTGGCGGTGGCGTCGTGGCTGGCCCGCCTGGGCTTCCTCGTGGCGCCGCCGCTCGTCGGCGTCGTCGCCGACGCGGCAAGCCTGCGCTGGGGCCTCGCGCTGGTGCTGGGCTGCGCCCTGATCGCCGCGGTGCTCAGCGGTCGCCTGCCCGATGATCCCACCAGCGAGTAGCTGGCCGGCGAACGTTGGCTGTCAAGCTTTCGACCCCGACGCAGGTGGAGATCGTTATGGCAGCGGCGATGGAGGCGATCACATGCACGAGCACCTCATCCGATACGCGGGCGACTTCGTCGACGTGGTGATCGAACACGCCAGCGGAACGGTGCTGCACGCCACCGACGGACGGCAGATCCTCGACTTCACGTCCGGGCAGATGTGCGCGACGCTCGGGCACAACCATCCGGCCATCACGGCCGCCGTCGAGCAGGCCTGCCGCGAGGTCACCCACCTGTTCAGCGGGATGCTGTCGCCGCCCGTCCTCGACCTCGCGCGGGAGCTGGCGGACATGCTGCCCGACCCGCTCGACAAGGTGATGCTGCTCAACACCGGCGCCGAGTCGAACGAGGCGGCGCTGCGCCTCGCCAAGCTGACCACGGGTGGGTTCGAGGTGCTCGCGTTCACCGGATCGTGGCACGGCATGACCGCCGGCGCGTCATCGTCGACGTACTCGGGGGGACACCAGGGCTACGGTCCGGCGCTACCCGGCACCATGGCGTTGCCGACGCCCAACTGCTATCGCTGCCCCATCCGCCACTGCGTCGACCGTTGTGACCTGACATGCCTCGATGTCGGCATGGAGTTGGCCGACAGCCAGTCGGTGGGATCGTACGCCGCCGTCGTGGTCGAACCGATCCTCAGCGCGGGTGGGATCATCCCGCTGCCGGACGGCTACCTCGACACGCTCGCTGCGCACTGCCGGGCGCGGGGCATGGTGCTCATCGTCGACGAGGCCCAGACGGCATTCGGACGCGTGGGGGCCAACTTCGCGTTCGAGCGTCACGGTGTGGTGCCCGACATGGTGACCGTGTCCAAGACGCTGGGTGGCGGACTGCCACTCTCGGCGACCGTCGTCGACCCCGAGGTCGAGCAGGCCGCGTATGAGCGGGGGTTCCTGCACTTCACGTCCCACCAGTCCGACCCGCTGCCGGCGATGGTTGGGCTGGCGGTGCTCCGCACGCTCGCAGCCGAGCAGCTCAACGAGCGCGCGCGCCACAGCGGCGAACGGTTGCGCGCCGGGCTTGATGAGCTGGCCGGCCGGCACGAGGCCATCGGCGACGTCCGCGGCGAAGGGCTGCTGCTCGGCGTCGAGGTCGTCAAGGACCGGGACACCCGCGAGCCCGACGAGCAGCTCGGGACGGCCGTCACATCGCGCTGCCTCGAGCTCGGGTTGAACGTGAACATCGTGAAGTTCAGGGGGTTCGGCAGCGTCTTTCGTATCGCGCCCCCACTGACCGTCACGACCGAGGAGCTCGACCGTGGGATCGAGATCCTCGACCGCGCCCTCACGGAATGCGCCTGAGGTCGAGGATGTCATCGCCGGGTCGACGTTCGGATGGTGGTGAAGCGGGAAGAACACCGGAAACGGGCTAACTGGATAGCCCCTCACCGGAATACGCGCTGATCTCGGCCAAGGAACCTCGCCATGCGTCTCACGTCGCTGTTGAACGATGCCACCTGCCACATCCTGCTGGTCGTCCTCGACGGCCTCGGCGGATTCGCGGATGCCGAGTTCGACACCGAGCTCGAGCAGGCCGACACGCCCAACCTCGACCAGCTGGCCGCTGAGGGCGTCGTCGGCTTGACCCAGCCCGCCGGCGCCGGCATCACCGCCGGCTCGGGTCCCGGACATCTCGCGCTCTTCGGCTACGACCCGACCGAGTACGAGCTGGGACGGGGGGTGTTGTCGGCGACCGGCGTCGAGTTCGATCTGCAGCCGGGGGACATCGCCGCACGTGGCAACCTGTGCACGCTCGACGATGACGGCAACGTCGCCGACCGGCGCGCCGGCAGGATCGCCGACGACCGCGCGCAGGCCCTGACCGACGCCCTCAACGAAGGCGTGAAGGTCGACGGCGCCGAGGTCATGTTCCGCCACATCTCGTCGCACCGTGTGCTGGCCGTGCTGCGGGGAGAGGGACTCGACCACCGCATCGCCGACCTCGACCCCCAGAAGACCGGTGTTCCACCGAAGGACCCGCAGCCGCTCGACCCTGAAGCCGAACACACGGCGAGCGTGCTGCGCGACGTCGACGCCGCGATCCGCGACGTGCTGGCTGACCAGGACGGCGCGGACGCCCTGTTGCTGCGGGGCTTCGACACACACCACGATCTGCCGAGCTTCGCCGACCGCTACAAGCTGCGCGCCGCGACCGTCGCGATCTACCCGATGTACCGGGGGGTCGCCAAGCTGTGCGGCATGGACACGCTGCCGCGGCCCGACGGACTGTCCGGACAGGTTGCCGCGATCAGTGACCACTGGGACGACTACGACTTCTTCTTCCTGCACCACAAGAAGCCCGACGAGGCCGGGCATGACGGCAAGCGCGACGAGAAGGTCGCGGCCATCGAGGCGCTCGACGCGGTGATCCCCGACCTCGTCGCGCTCCAGCCCGACGTGATCGCGGTCACCGGCGACCACTCGTCACCGACCCAGCTGTCGGCTCACTCCTGGCACCCCGTGCCAACGCTGCTGTGGGGACCCCATGTCGGCCGCGACGACGCCACCAGCTTCGGTGAGCGCGCGTGCACGGTCGGCCTACTGGGGCAGCGTCCAACGCAGGAACTGATGCCGATCATGCTCGCCAGCGCCGGCAAGCTCGAGAAGTACGGCGCCTAGATCGAGCTGCGCGACGCGCCAGCGCAAGCACTCGGCCTTCGCTGCGCGCGATGGGTCGCCGACCCACTGCTGAACGCCGATACCGATCGTCGCACCAGTTCCAACCGTCGGGTCGGCCGCGGAGAGCGCACATCTTCAGGGTGCCACGTTGCATGGTTTTGTGGCGCCCGATTGCACAATGTCGTGGCGGTCCGCTCGAGCTCGGCGCGGCGTCGCACTGGACCGACGACCGGTGGTTCCTCGACCAGGACGACCGTTGCTGCAGGCCATCGTGGCGATGGCGGTGCCACGGGATCTGCCGCTCGTCGCGAACATCGACTTCGGCCACACGTCGCCGATGCTCACCGTCCCGATCGGCGGTGAGATCGAGGTGGCAGTCGCGGGCGCCGAGATCACGGTCGGCCAGCCCGCTGAGACCACGGCCCGCTGGGTCGGCGCCGCCGACGGCGTTGTCGGCGACCTCGACGACCAGTACCGAATCGTCGACCGCGCGCGGATCGTCGCGTTGGTGGCCAGCGCGTGCTTGCCGATGTTCGCCAGCGACTCGGCGACCACGAAGTAGGCGGCCGACTCGACCGAGGCCGGCAGCCGCCCGTCGATGTCGCACTCGACGAGCACCGGGACGGTCGAGCGACCCGCGATCGCCGACAGTGCGGCGTCCAGCCCGCGGTCGGTCAGCACGGCCGGGTGGATGCCGCGGGCGAGCTCGCCCAGCTCCGCCAGCGCCTGCTTGGTGTTCTCGTGCGCCCCCTCCACCAGCCGGCGAACGGCGTCGGGGTCGTCGTCCAGCTTCTGGCCAGCGGCGCGAACCAGCGTCTGGCAGCGCTCGGACCGGCGGTCGTGGACGTCATGACGTGATGATGATCGGCCGGCGGCCCGCAGGCAATCGGGTGTGCCGACCGGCGATGGTGGCAGACCCCACCATCGCGTCCCCGACGGCTCAGACCTCGATGCGGTCGCTGTGGGCCCGGTGGCCGCCGTGGTGCCGGTGGTCGTCGTGGCCGTGGACGTGGTGATGTCCTCCACCACCGCCGCACATCCGCCGGCCGGCGCCGGCGAAGACCAGGAACCACAGCAGCGGGAACAGCACCCAGCCACCGTGCGGCAGTGCGAACAGCGCCAGGAAGCCCAGCCCGATCAGCAGCGGGACGGGAATGCCCGCGCGCCGGATCCAGCCGTCCCACGGCGGTCGGCCCCCCCGATCGCCGGCCGACGGTGGGCCGTCGCGGCCCGGACGCCACGCATCGTGCCAGCGGTCGTGTCGAGCGTCGCCGCCGGTGTCGTGCGCTGTCGGTGGGAGATCGTCGAGCAGGCCGTCGAGGTCGTCGGCGAACTTGGCGGCGGTCGCCTGCTCGATCCGTCGTTCGTACTCCTGCATGTCCAGCCGTCCGGCCGCCAGGTGCTCGGACAGGGCCGCCTGCATCGCCTCGCGCTCGGCGTCACCGATGCGCAGGCCCTGGTTGGCACGTCGGTCGCGGCGCCCACGCGGCTCGTTCGTCTCGTCGCTCATCTCGGACGCTCCTTCGCTGTCTCGTTGTCGTCGGTGATGATCATGCTGACCGCCGCGGGTCCGATCGTCGTCGGCTGTGCGGCGGCACTTCGAGGTCGCCGCTCGGCCGACCTGCGCCGGTCGACGTACGTCGGTCGACGTACGCGAAGCTGCGCGCGCCGTCCGATGACAGCAGCCGTCACCTCCGCGTACGGTGACGTCATGCACGGACCACCGTGGCGGCACCGGTCACGCGACCGGCCCGTCGATCTGGGACCGGCGGTGATCGCCGGTGTGATCACGCTGGCGGTGGCCGGACGCTGGTCGGGTGACGTGGCCGGTGTCCGCCCGCCCGATGCTGTCGCCTACGGCCTGCTGCTGGCCGCCGCCGCGGTGCTGACGGTCCGCAAGGTGTACCCGGCACCGGTGATCGGGGTCACGACGCTGATCGCGATCATCTACCCACAGCTGGGCTATCCGCCCAACGGGGTGTTCCTCCTGCCGCTGGTCATCGCCGTGTTCAGCGCGATGGCGCGTGGCCGTCGTGCCCCCGCGATCGCCGGCGTCGTCGTGTACCTGGCGGCGTTCGTCGCGCTCGGGGTGGTACCGGGGGAGGTCGAGCGGGAAGCTCTGCTGTCGGTACCGGTCTGGCTGGCGGCGACGTTGCTGGCCGGGGAGGGCGCACGCAACCGCCGTGCGTTCTTCGCCGAGGCGCACAGCCGCGCGGCCGAGGCGGAGCGCACCCGCGAGGAGGAGGACCGGCGACGGGCCGGCGAGGAACGCATCCGCATCGCCCGGGAGGTCCACGACGTCGTGTCGCACAGCATCGCCATGATCAACGTGCAGGCCGGGGTGGCGGCGCATCTGCTCGACAGCGACCCGGAGCAGGCCCGTACGGCGCTCGTTGCGATCCGCGACGCCAGCCGCGACGCGCTCAGGGATCTGCGGACCACGCTGGGCGTCCTGCGCGACGTCGACGGCGCGGCCGACGACCGCGCGCCCACACCTGGTCTCTCGCGTCTCGATGAGCTCGTCGAGCGCACCCGTGCCGCCGGGCTCGATGTCGAGGTGATCACGACCGGCGCTGTGCGACCGCTGCCGGCCGGCGTCGATGTCGCCGCCTACCGGATCGTGCAGGAGGCCGTCAGCAACGTGCTGCGGCACGCCGACGCCTCGACGGTGACCATCACGATCGCGTACGGCGCCGATACGTTGGCGCTCGAGGTCGACGACGACGGTGCCGGCGACGCCCGATGGTCGCCACCGGTCACACCGGACGCGTCGCCGCTCGCGCGCCGCACGACCCTGTCGATCGCTCCGCCAGACGAACCGGCGCCGAGCGTCCAGGGCGGCAACGGCATCCGGGGTATGCACGAGCGGGCCGCGGCACTGGGTGGCACCGTGCAGACCGGCGTGGGGTCAGGCGGCGGCTTCCGGGTGACCGCACGCCTGCCACTGGAGACGGCGACGTGATCCGCGTCGTGCTCGTCGACGACCAGGCGCTGGTACGGGCGGGGTTCCGGGCGCTGCTCGACGCCGAGCCCGACATGCAGGTCGTCGGCGAGGCCGCCGATGGCCGCGAGGCCGTCGACGTCGTGGCGGCACAGCAGCCGGACCTGGTGCTGATGGACATCCGCATGCCACACATGGACGGCATCGACGCCACCCGGTACATCGCCGCTGACCCGGCCTGCGCCTGTGTCCGGGTCGTCATCCTCACCACGTTCGAGTCCGACGAGTACATCGTCGAGGGGCTGCGCGCGGGCGCTGCCGGGTTCCTGGTCAAAGACACCGACCCCGTCGACCTGCTGCGCGCGGTGCGCGTGGTGACCGATGGGGAAGCGCTGCTGTCGCCCAGCGTCACCCGGCGGCTGATCGCCGAGTTCATCACCGGCGCGGCGCCGCGGGCGGACGTGCCGGGTCTGGAGACGCTCACCGATCGGGAACGCGAGGTGATGGCGCTGGTCGCGCGGGGGTTGTCCAACGACGAGATCGCCGAGCACCTCGTCGTCAGCCCGGCGACGGCCCGCACCCACGTCAGCCGGTCGATGGTGAAGCTGCACGCCCGGGACCGCGCCCAGCTGGTGGTGTTCGCCTACGAGTCCGGCCTCGTGCGTCCGAACCCCGGACCGTCGTCGGGTTGAACCGCTCGGAGCCGGTTGTGCGCCATGCGCGCGGATGCATCGCTGCCTCGCGGCGAGCTGGTGTGCATCCGTGCGACGCACAACCGCGTGCTGCTGCGCCATCCGGGTGATCCGACCATCACGAGTCCGCGATCTCGCTCAGGTTTGTTCGCATCGTTCTGTGGCGTCGAGTACACCATCAGTATTGCGACGACTACGAAGGGCCATGCGGGATCATGTCCGACACCTCTGTGCTCATGGAGACGATCGCGGCGGCCATGCTCGACGGGGCGACGGTGTCGTTCGCTCCACATGATGCCGACGGTACGCAACTGCCCACCGGGCTCATCGTGGGGGTCCGCCATGACGGGCGTGGCGGCCGGGTGATCGGCAACACCTCGGTACTCGGCTTCGATGAGCTGCTCGCGTCGGGTGCCGCCGACAAGGTCCTGACCGAGGCGATCGTGGACACCATGGAGCCGGTCATCGACGCCGCCATCCGCGACCGCGAGCACACCGCCGCCTGACGCTATCCACCCGTCGATCCATCACGTGCTGCCTCGCGCACGGACGTCGACGGTGATGTCGGGGAGCCGAGTGCTGCTATGTGTCTGAGTGGCTCCCCGACGTGTGCGGTTGCCTCCCCGTGGCGGTGGCGGGGACCGTCAGCGGGGCGTCCCTGGTGCCCGCGCGGACGCAGTCGATCAGGTGCTCATCGGATCCGACGTGGGCGTCCGACCACACGACGCACCGCTCGATGCGCCCCTCCACCGTCGCGCCAGCCCCGATGACCGACCGGCCGTTGGATGCATGCAGGTTCGCCCGCAGGTAGTCGGCCGGCGTGCCACAGTCGATCGCGGTCGCGGTGTGCCGGACGAGGTCGAGCCGCCCGGCCGCCGCCTCGGTACGCCACAGCACCTCGTGCAAACCGCTCGGTTCCGGTGAGAGCGCCGACACCAACCGCCATGGCAGCAGGCAGGCGCCCACGTAGCGGACCGGCCCGCCGGCGTCCGTGAAGTCGCCGGGAGCGGATGTTGCGACCACCAGCAGGCGGCAGCGCTGCCGGTCCCACCCGGCCACCAGATGGTCGAGACCGCCGGGCAGGTACGCGTCGGCGTTGCACAGGAGCACATCGCGGCCGCCGATCCAGTCACGCAGCTTCCCCAGCGCGCCGGCGGTACCGAGTGCCACCGGCTGCTCCACCGACACGTGGAACTGTCCGTCGAGGTGCTCGACGATGCGGTCGGCGAGGTGATGAGCGTTGACGGCCACGCCGACGACGTGCGAATGCACGTTGGCCACGGCGCGGTCGAGCAACGCGATGTTGTCCACCGGACACAGCGCCTTGGGTTGAAGCGTGGTCAGCGGGCGCAGTCTCGTACCCGCGCCGGCGGCGAGCGCCACGCCCACCGGGTCGGTCACGTCGCGCCCAGGATCCGGCCGTCCGTCGCCCCGTCGACCTCGGCTCGCTCGAGCAGGTCGAGCACCTCGCGGGTGGGACCGTCGGCGCCGTCGAGCACGTCGGCTGGTGGTAGCCACCGGGCCTTGGTCGCCTCGCCTCCCGCGGTGACGGCGGGACGATCGTCGACCCGGATGCGGTAGATCACGTCGACCCGGCGCACACGACCGTTGACCTGCACGCTCACCGGGAGTCCCACCTCGATGCATAGCCCGGTCTCCTCGTGCAGTTCCCTGGTCACCGCGTCGGCCGCCGATTCCCCCCGGTCGCACAGGCCGCCCGGCAGGCTCCACCCCGGACGGTGCGGCTGACGCAGCACCAGGTAGCTCCCGCGATGGTCGATCACGCAGACCGCGCCCACCGTGAAGCTCGGCGTACCCGCCCGCACCAGCAGCCGACGCACCGGCCCCGGCAGCCATCGAAACACCGTCAGCGCAACGGTGTAGGCGCGCTTGCGTAGGCCGGTCGGTCGAGTCATGGGCGACAGCCTACGGCGGCGCACGCGCTCCGAGCGGATCGCGCCACCGCACCGCCGCGGCCTTGCAGCCGACCGGATACTGTCGCATCGCGATGATGACCGTCGTTGACATTCGTCGTTGACGCGTCGACGGTCGTCGCTGCGCTGGTCGACAGCGCACACGATGGGAGATGGGCTGAGGACCTGCTGGTGGGCGATCGGCTCGCGGCGCCGCACCTCATGCCCGTCGAGGCCGCGAACATCCTGCGACGGGCTGCGTTGTCGGGCGACATCTCGGCGGATACCGCCGCACTCGCGCACGCGGACCTGCTCGATCTCCGCGTCGAGCTGTTCGCCTACGAGCCGTTCGGCCGTCGCGTCTGGGAGCTACGGGCCAACGTGACGGGCCTGGTCGATGTAGCGGGCGACCACCCGCTCCAGCGCCTCCTGGCGGCCCGACACCGGCGCGTCGACCTCGTTGCCAGCCAACACGTGCCCGTACAGATCCTCGAGGCTGCAGCCATCGTCGAGGATGGCCTGCCCCAGCTCGCCGTCCCAGCCGTGATACCGCTGCACCCGGACGTCCTCCAGCGCGCCGTCGTCGAGCATCGCGACCGCGATCACCAGGGCGTGCGCGAGGGTGTCCATCGCACCGATGTGCGCATGGAACAGGTCCATCCGATCGACCGACTGCCGGCGCAGCTTGGCGTCGAAGTTGAAGCCGCCAGTCGTGAACCCGCCGGCCTGCACGATCGCGTGCAGCGCGAGCACGTGATCGGTGACCGATGCCGGGAACCGGTCGACATCCCACCCGAGACGGTCGTCACCGGCGTTCGCGTCGACCGAGCCGAGGATGCCGACCGCGGAGGCGTAGTCGACCTCGTGGGCGAAGTCGTGCCCCGACAGCTCGGCGTGGTTGACCTCGATGTTGACCTTGACGTCGTCCGTCAGGTCGTAGCGTTGCAGGAACGCGTACACCGCGGCGACGTCGAAGTCGTACTGATGCTTCGTCGGCTCGTAGGGTTTCGGCTCGAGCAGGATCGGTCCTTCGAAGCCGATCCGGTGCTTGTGGTCCACGACCAGGTGCAGGAACCGGCCCATCTGGTCCAGCTCGCGTCGCAGGTCGGTGTTGAGCAGGGTCTCGTAGCCCTCGCGGCCGCCCCACATCACGTAGTTGGCGCCGCCGAGCCGGTGCGTGACCTCCAGGCAGTGGCGGACCTGCGCCGCAGCGTACGCGAACACCTCCGGGTCGGGGTTGGTGGCCGCGCCGGCCGCGTAGCGAGGATGGGTGAACAGGTTCGCCGTGCCCCACAGCAGTTCGACGCCGGTGGTCTCCATGTGCGTCGCCGCCGCATCGGCCATCTCGTCCAGGCGCGAGCACGACTCGGCGAAGTCGGTGCCCTCGGGCGCGAGGTCACGGTCGTGGAAGCAGAAGAACGGCGCACCCAGCTTCGCCAGGAACTCGAACGCCACGTCCATCTTGCGGTGCGCCGCAGCCATCGGGTCAGCGGTGTCGTACAGCCACGGCCGCGGCAGCGCACCAGCGCCGAACACGTCGAAGCCGGTCCAGTTGAACGAATGCCAGTAGGCGACCGCGAACCGAAGGTGGTCGGCCATTCGTCGGCCGGCGATCTTGCGGTCGGCGTCGTACCAGCGGAACGTCAGGGGATCGGTGCTGTCGATGCCCGCATACGCGATCGGCGCATCGACCTCGGGGAAGAACTGCTCAGCCATGGGGCGACCTCGACATGTGGCTGTACTGGGCATCGGGACGGCACTGTAGCCCACGCGCGGCTGGGCCCATATGGTCCGATCGCTGTCGTTGACAGTCGGACAGCGATGCTCCTAGCATTCATCAATCTCCGGGCTCGAGCGGTCCATGGTGGCCGCGGCATTCAAGAAGGGTTTCCATGCGCCGTGTGCTGCAGCTTCGTTCCGTAGTCCTGTTGCTCGTGGTTGCGCTCCTGGCCGCAGCGTGCGGCGGTGGTGAGTCCGAGGGCTCGTCCGGTGGCGACAGCGGCGCCTCCGAGGGCGGCTCCGAGGCGGCCGCTGCGGCCGACTCCGGCGGTGGTGAGGGGCTGATCGCCGTGCTGCTGCCCGACAGCGCGTCGTCGGCGCGCTGGGAGAGCGACGACCGTCCCGCGTTCGAGGCCGCGTTCGAGGAGCTCGGCCTGTCGTCGAGCGACTATCAGATCCAGAACGCCGAGGGCGACGCGTCGAATCAGCAGAGCCAGGCCGAACAGGCGATCACCAACGGTGCGACCGTGCTCGTGTTGACCAACCTCGACTCCGGATCAGGCGCCGCGATCATCCAGAACGCCAAGGCGCAGGACGTGGCGGTCATCGACTACGACCGCCTGACGCTCGATGGTGACGCCGACTACTACGTCTCGTTCGACAACGAATCGGTTGGACGGTTGCAGGGCGAGACCCTCGTGGAATGTGTCCAGGAAGAGGTGGACGCCGATCCCGTCAAGGTCGCGGTGCTCAACGGCTCACCGACCGACAACAACGCGACCCTGTTCAAGAACGGGTATGACAGCGTGATCAACCCGAAGTTCGAGTCGGGCGAGTGGGAAGAGGTCGACGACCAGTCGGTGCCCGACTGGGACAACCAGCAGGCGCTCGTGATCTTCGAGCAGATGTTGACCGCTGCCGACGGCGACATCAACGCGGTGCTCGCCGCGAACGACGGTCTGGCCAACGCCGTGATCCAGGCGCTCAAGTCCGCCAATCAGGCGGGCATCCCCGTGACGGGACAGGACGCCACCGTCGAGGGTCTCCAGAACATCGTCACCGACAACCAGTGCATGACGGTGTACAAGTCGATCGGCGAGGAGGCGCAGGCCGCCGCCGAGTTGGCCGTGGCGCTGCGCAACGGTGAGCAACCCGAGACCGACGCGACCGTCGACAACGGTTCGAAAGAGGTTCCCGCGGTCCTGCTCGAGCCGGTTGCGGTGACCGAGGACAACATCATGGACACGGTGATCGCCGACGATTTCCGAACGGTCGAGGAGATCTGCAGCGGCGATGTCGCTGAGACCGACTGGTGCCAGGAGAACAGCGGCTGACACGGTGACGGTGGCGGATGTCGCGCGCGGCTGGTACCGGCCGTGATCGACGAACGCGCAGGACCGCTGCTCGAGCTGCGCGGCGTCTCGAAGCGGTTCGGCGCGGTCCAGGCGCTGGCTGACGTCGATCTCGATCTGCACGCCGGCGAGGTGGTCGCGCTCGTCGGCGACAACGGTGCAGGCAAGTCCACGCTCATCAAGGGTGTCGCCGGCATCCATCCCTTCGACGAGGGCGAGGTGCGCTTCGAGGGCGAGACGGTCGAGATCAGCGCACCAGCTGATTCGGCGGGCCTCGGCATCGAGGTCGTCTACCAGGACCTCGCGCTCGCCGACAACCTCGACGCGGTGCAGAACATGTATCTGGGCCGCGAGGTGCGTG
>JAHWKT010000127.1 GCA_019347695.1 Actinomycetota bacterium
CTGGTACCTGGGCACCGGGATCGGCTGCCGCGGCTCCAAGCTCGTGGCGACCGTCGCCAACGGCTCACCAGCGTTCGGCCAGTACCGGCCGGACCCCGACGGCGGCTACCACCCCTGGGCGCTACAGATCCTCGAGATCCACGACGGACAGATCGTTGGCCTCAACGCGTTCCTCGACACCGAACGCTGGTTCCCCATGTTCGACCTGCCCCGGTTCCTCCACGCCTCCGGCGCCGAGTACGACGCCGTCCAGGCCGCACAGCTCGAGCAGCTCGCACAGCGCCGGCGTCACGCGCGTGACCCGCATCGCGAGGCCGCACCCGCGAACGAGCAGGCGTAGCTGGGCCAGTTCTTCCACGGTGGCGAGGTCCGGCTCGCCGGGGCCGTCGACCGTGACCGTGACGCCCCCGGGCCCGAGCCGGGCCCGAACAACGGGACTCGGGCAGGAAGGCAAGAAGGCTGCCGTCAGTCCCGCAGCGCGTAGGTAAGGACGGCGTTGCCAGCGGGCGTGGTGACGCCGTCCACGAGCCGGAGCCGGGTCAGCGGGACGCCCGCGTCGAACAGCCGGCGCCCCTCGCCGGTGACGGCGGGATGGACCGTCAAGGTCAGCGCGTCGACCAGTCCCGCCAGGAACAGGCTCCGCACGGTCTCGACGCCACCGGCCACGAGGATGCCCCCGCCATCCTCGTCGCGGAGTTGGCGCACGTACTCGATCGGGTCACCCTCGACGAGCACGCAGTTCCAGCCCAGCTCACCGGTCAAGGTGGTCGAGATGACGTGCTTGCGGACGGGGTTGATGAACTGCGCGAACGGGTCGGCCCCCTCCATGGGCGGCCAGTACTCAGACCACTCCTGCCAGAGCTTGCGCCCCATGACGACGTCGCTCACCCCAGCGAGCGCCCTGCCCATCATCTCACCCTCGGCCTCACCGAACGCGTCGAACTGGAACCGGTCGGGTGCCTCGGACACGCCGTTGACGGACGAGAACATGTGAGCCGTGATGCTGCGAGCCATGTCGATGCCTCCCTTTTCGATGCGCATCTTGCAGTCTGTGAGACGAGGAAGTGCGTCGGGATTCATCGGTCCGGCCGAAGACAGCCCGACAACAACGGGGACGTAACACGATCGCATGCGGAGCGGCCGGAAGGCACCCCGCGGGCACGTCTCAGTGGTCACTACTCGTTGTCTCGACGATCATCAATGAGCTGGGTGATGACAGGCAGACGTTCGAGCTGCAGCAAGAGAGCATTCGGGGACTTCGAATATGACACCTCTGCCGGCAACCCTCGCTAGAGCCCTCCACGGCCGAGCCCCGTGGCGGCGATGATCACGAAGAAGGCAATGCAGACTGAGATGCAAGCTCAGGCGCGATGCGGTTGCGCCACGGCCGCCGACACCAACACTCAGCTATCCGCGTCGTCTTGCTCCCGTCACCGAGCGACCTGTCGCAACGTCGTGGTCGTAGTCGCCCAGCACCTGCTGCAGTGCGACGGGCGAGCAGCTCGTAGTCGATGACGGCGTCGGCGTGACGAGCAGGTTGCGCAGCTTCGCGGAGCCTCGGATGCGTGACGCGAGCGCTTCCTTGATCACCCCGGGCTTCGGCGGCGAGGTCGAAGGTCTCGGTGTACGTCGTCGCCACGCGGTCGAGCGTGCGCGATGCGACGTGTGAGTTGAGCGCGGTCGCCGCGTCGACGATGACCTCCCGGTTGGTAGGGGTCACGAGGCCATCAACTCGAGTGCCCAGTCGCGGAGTCACTGCGTGTCCATCTTCTCCAGCGTCGCGCGCATGAGCAGACGGTCCGCAAGATCCGGCTGCCGCTCGACCAGCACCTCACCGTGGTGGAGCGCCTCGACGGCGGCGACCGGCCCAGCCCGGCGCAGGTCCAGGCGTGGGTGCGTCCATGGCATGAGCCTAGCCATCGGCGCCCTGCGCGCCGAGGACGAGCACACGTGACAGCGGTCTGGCGCATGCGACGAACGACGGCGTCGTAGGATTCGGGTCGACCATGCGTCCGCCGATGTCTACGGGCAGTGATGGGGCGGTTGCGTTGACGGGAGGCTGGTCGGATGTCGCGGGAGCATGGACCATCGGAGTCGCTGGCGGGACGTCGTGTGCTGGTGACGGGAGCGAGCAGCGGGATCGGTGAGGCGATCGCCCTCGCCGTTGTCGCCGCCGGCGCGCACGCAGCGCTGCTCGCCCGTAGCGCCGACCGGTTGCGTGAGGTGGCCGGGCAGCTCGGTGGGACAACTGTGGCGGTCCCGGCCGATGTCACCGACGTGCTCGCGATGCGCGACGCGGTTGATCTCGCTGCCGAGCGCCTGGGTGGGCTCGATGCCGTCGTCGCCTGCGCCGGCGTGGCCCGACCTGGGACGGTCGCCGAGGGTGACCCGGCCGACTTCCGCCTGATGGTCGAGGTCAACGTGCTCGGGGTTGTGCACACCGTCCAGGCTGCGCTGCCACATCTGATCGCGTCCGGTGCCGGTGACATCGTGACGATGTCGTCGATGTCGGGCAGGCGGGTGCCGCGCGGCACGATGGGTGTCTACAGCGGGACGAAGTTCGCGGTGCACGCGATCTCCGAGGGACTTCGGCTGGAGCTCGAGGACGAGCCCGTGCGGGTGACGACGATCGCGCCGGGCTACGTCGACACGGCGATCGCCGACGACGTTCCCGGGGAACGCGGCAAGGCGTTCCGGGACGCCGTCTCGTCGAACGGCATCCGCCCGTCGACGGTCGCTGATCTCGTCGTGACGGCGCTGGGCGCCCCGCGGGAGGCCGAGCTGGTCGAGCTCGCGGTCCTCCCGACCGGCGAATAGGTCCGGTGACGGCTCGTTGGTCGTGGCGCATGCCAGGCCGCGCTACGTCGAGGGCGACCCGGTCACCGTCGCCATCGAGCTCGCGCACTCCGCCATCGCCGCCGGCGCATGATCACCCGCGCTGGTGCTCAGGTCGCGCAGGCCGGACGGGTCCGAACATCCGCGCCTACCGTGGTGGGGGCGCGTGCTCGTCCCGCCGTCGGTCGGTCGTCCAGCGCCGCCGGTGAAGATCAGGAGACGGTGCGGGCGCGGCCGACATCCGCGGGCATCAGCTGGCTGACGGCCACGATGCCCACGATCGCGATCACGATGCCGTTGACAGGCGGGATGAACCAGCCGTTGACCGACGACAGCCACGCCGCAAACGTCGCGGCCGCGTAGACGGCCAGGTTGGCCCAGCGGAACGCCTGGAAGTCGTGCTCGAGCGGCTCCGGCATCCCGCGCCGCCAGTGCATGAGCCAGTCACCCATGATGACGCCACCGATCGGCGGGATGAGGATGCCGAGCCACGCCAGCCAGCCGATCAGGTTGTTGTAGATCGGCAGCGCGAGCAGCGTGCCGATGATGACCCCGCCGATGACGAACGGCTTCTTCGTGTTCGCGTTGAACAGCTCGGCCCCGGCGACACCGAAGTTGTAGGCGGTGTTGTCGTTGGTCGTCCACAGGTTCGCGACCAGGAACACCAGGCCCCACCCCACGAGGTTGAGCGCGAACAGCACCTCGACGAAGTCGCCGATGCCGAACGCCAGGGCGCCGATGCCGCCGAAGAAGATCATGAGCAGCTCGCCGACGAAGAAGGCGATCAGGCCACCGACGAACCCCTGCGTGGGAGTTCGAGCGAAACGGGTCCAGTTGGGCGCCTGAGTGCCGCCGGAGGCGAACGTGCCGACGATGGCGGTCACGGCGACCGCCACCGAGGTCTCACCCGTGGGATCGATCGCGCCGAGGCCACCGTCCGCGTTGATCTCGGCGAACGACCGCCAGGTCACCCACCCGGCCAGGACGAGCAGCAGGGGCACCGACACCGCCGACAGCAGCTCCATGCCGCGGTACCCGAAGTACGCGGTGACACCCATGACGAAGCCGCCGAGCAGGATCAGGATCCACAACGCGACGGTGCCTTCGAACCCCGTGACCTGCTGGACCAGCAGCGCCAGCGTAGCGACGGTGACGCCGTACCAGCCGACCTGCGTACCGCCGAGGAGCAGCGAGACGAGCTTGGAGCCGCGGTCACCGAACGCGTAGCGGCTCATGACCACCGTCGTCAGGCCCGTCCGCGCGCCGATGCCGCCGAGCGCGGAGACGTACGAACCCAGCACCAACGAGCCGAGCATGGCCACCGCCAGGAATCCCCCGAACGTGAACGACGGCGCGATGCCCGCGCCGGCGAGCATCGTCGGGGTGAAGAACGTGAATCCCAGGAGCACGATCGACAGCGACAGCAGTGACTTGCGGGCGTGCGCCGGCACGATCTGCAGTGGGTAGTCCGGGTCGACGTCCTTGGACGGTGCAGCCAGGGGCGCGGGCTGTTCACTCATCGCCTATGTCCTCGTTCCACAGCTCCGGATTGTTGGCAATGAACTCCTGCAGGAGGTCGACGCAGCGTTGATCGTCGAGCACGTGGATCTCCACACCGTGCTCGGCGAGCCACTCGTGGCCACCCGAGAAGGTCTCGGCTTCACCGATCACGACCCGGGAGATCCCGAACTGCCGCACGAGCCCCGAGCAGTACCAACAGGGCGACAGCGTCGTGACCATCGTCGTGCCTCGGTAGCTGCGCTGACGGCCCGCGTTGCGGAAGGCGTCGGTCTCGCCGTGCACGGAGGGGTCGTCGTGCTGGACACGACGGTTGTGCCCGCGTCCAAGCACCTGCCCATCACGGCCGATGAGCGCCGCGCCGATCGGTATGCCGCCCTCGTCGCGCCCGATCCGTGCCTCGTCGACGGCGATGTCGAGCCACTCGCGAAGAACCGCGTCATCCATGACCACGTCGCCTCCTGTCGGAGACGTCGGCATCGTTGCATGCGCGACGGCATACCACAAGGCCTGGCGCAGGGCTGCCCTGACCAGCGAACCGACCGACCGCCATCACGGGTCGAGACGCCGTCGTGTCAGCCGATCGAGCGCCGACCGCGACCCGGCGCATGGCCACGCCACCGCGAAGCGCCCGCCGCTGACGGGTCGCTCGACACGCCTGGTCGAGGCACCGCGCAGCGCGTCGGTGCGGCCGAGCATCACGCCGACGATATGGCCCGCTCGACGACGACGAGGACAACCGGCAGCCGAAGGGCCCCCGGCGCAGCGGGCATCTACAGCGGTGCGTCAAGTGCCCGGGCGATGAAGCGCAGCAGTGGCAGGGCGTCGGTCGACCAGTCGACGAAGCGGTCAAGGAAGTCGTCCGCGGTGGCGTCGGCCTCGTCGAAGCGGCGGCTGGCGACGTAGCTGGTCCGGCGCAGGTCGTCGATGTGGCGGTGGTCACGGTCGAAGCCGCGGGGTGCCGTCTTCAGCTGGTCGCCCATGAGCGTGAAGTCGGCGGCCTCGACGGCGTTGCGTGCGCGCGTCCATGCACCCGGTGTCGCTACGATGCGGTCGCGCACCGCGGTGAGCGTCGGCGTCGGTGGCCGGTAGATGCCCGCCGCCATGAAGCAGTTCCCCGGCTCGAGGTGCAGGTACAGGCCCGGCAGCGCGAAGCTGGTCAGGACCCCGTCCTCGTGGGCGAACCACGCCGTGGCCGCGGTCTTGTACGGCGTCTTGTCCTTCGAGAACCGGGTGTCGCGGTGGATCTGGAACACCGACCCGCCCCGGATAGCGCCGATCGACACCAGGCGTGGTGACACGTGCTCGCGCAGCGGGCCGGCGAGGTCATCGCAGAAGGCGAAGAGCGGTCGCTTGACGTACTGCTCATAGCGCTCGCGGTTAGCGTCCATCCACCCGCGCGAGTTGAAGACGTCGAGATCGAACAGGAACGCGAAGGTCTCGTCGGTGAAGTGCGCCACGTCATCCTCCGCGTCGCGGGATCGCAGGGATGGTACGCGGTGGTCGGCACCGGGCGCCGTCCCCGCCGCTCACGGTGCGAACCGCGACGCCGGCGCCGCCCGGAGCCGTTGCCTCACGACACTCCGACCGCGAAGTCCTCGTTGAGCTGAGTCAGGCGGATGTTGTTGCCCGACGGGTCCCGGAATCCCGAGTCGACGCCGTAGGGCGTGTCCTCGGGCGGCTCGACGAAGTCCACACCGCGGGCGGTCAGCTCCTCGTAGGACTTCTGGCAGTCGTCGGTGGTGAGGAAGATCGTCGCGGACGCACCCTTGCTCACGACCTCCGCGGCCATCCTCGCCGTCTCCTCGTCGAACACCGGCGGACCGGGGATGCGCATGAGCACGATCGAGATGTCGGGCTGGCCGGCGGGGCCGACCGTCAACCAGCGGAAGTTGCCCATCTCGGCGACGGTCACGTCCTGGCGCACCTCCATTCCGAGCTTGTCGGTGTAGAAGGCCAAGGCCTCGTCCTGGTCGTGGACCCACAGTTGGGCGCTGGCGATGCGGATCATTGGTGTCTCCTCGCGTCGGCGATGTCCGTGATGGCCCGAACCTACGAACGTCGCGGTGCGGGATCTTCTCGAAACGTGCGGTTCTTCGGCCGGGTCCGCGCGCGGGCGATGCAGGCCGGGATCCGCGCGAGGGCGCTCGCCGGCGGGTGCGCCCCGCGGTACTCCGTGGGCGTCATGCGGTACATGCGACCGAAGCTCGTCGTGAACGACCCGAGGCTCTCCAGCCCCACCATGAAGCAGATCTCGGTGACGCTGCGGTCGGTGTTGCGCAGGAGGGACGCGGCGCGCTCCAGGCGCCGGGTCAGCAGGTACTGCCGCGGCGTCTCGCCGAACACATCGGAGAAGGTGCGGCTGAAGTGCGCGACCGACAGCCCCGCGGCCGCCGCCATATCGACGACACCGATGGGGTCGGCGTAGCGGGCGTCGGCGAGTTCCTTGCCGCGCAGGAGGTGGCGCTCGCGCGGGATGGGCGTGCGGCGCTCCGCGCGCGACCCGCTACCGTCGCTGCCGGACGGACTCGTGCGATCCACACCAGCTACTGTAGAACCTCGTCGGTCCGCGGAGCGACGTCACGTCTGACGGGGCTGCTCGTGGAGGTCGGTCAGCGGACCACCTTGAACTGGATCGCGGGCCCGCCCAGCGTGGAGGTCAGCGACAACCACAGCGGCAGCACCATCTCGACGCCGCGTGCGGTGGCGATGCCCCCGAGGTCGACGATGTCGGTCCAACCGAACTCACGCAGCAGGTCGCCGACGGTCGCCTTGGCGTCCGCGTCGTCTCCGGACACGAACACGGTGTGGTCGCCACCGGCGATGCTGCCCGGGTCGACCATCACGGCGGCGTTCATGGTGTTGAGCGACTTGACGACGCGGGCGCGCGGGAAACGGCGCTGGATCTGTTCGCCGAGCGAGTCGGTGTTGGCGATCGCCAGCGACGGAGGCCACCCCGAGCCGAAGTCCAGTGCGTTGGCGACATCGACCACGATCACATCCGCCAGTTCGCCGTCGCCCGCTGCGGCGGCCAGCGCGTCCAGTGACGCCGTGCCGCCGGTGGCGTTGACGACCACCTCGGCGCCGTCCGCGGCCTCGGCGAATGTGGCGACCCCGATGGCGTCGTGGTCCTCGGCCCACGCCGGGAACGGCGGATTGCCGAACCTGTCGGGTTGCGACCGCGCCATCGTCGCCGAGACGTCACGTGTGCCGACCGTCACGTCGTGGCCCGACGCGGCGAGCGCGGCGGCCAGCGTGCAACCCACGGCTCCGGTCCCCAACACTGCGATCCTCATGGCGTCTCCGATCTCGGGTTCAGGGTCAGGTGGTGCTGCGCTGGGCAACGGTCGGACCGCTGCCACAACACCTAGCACCACCGGATACGACCGGAGCGCCGAACCGCAACCATACGGCGGGTCCGCGGTCGGTATCGTCTCCGGTGTGAAGCGCCAGGAGAAGGCCGACCGCATCGGCGTGCTGCTCGACGAGCTGTACCCGAAGCCACCGATCCCGTTGGGACACCGAAATCCGTACACGCTGCTGGTCGCGGTGACGCTATCGGCCCAGACCACCGACGCGAAGGTCAACCAGGTCACGCCCGCGCTGTTCGCCGAGGCCGACACCCCCGAGAAGATGGCGGCGCTCGGCGCCGACCGGATCCGCGAGCTCATCCAGACCGTCGGGCTGGCGCCGACCAAGGCGCGGAACCTGTCGCGAGCCGCGATCCAGATCGTCGAGGCCGGGGGCGAGGTGATCCCCGACTGGGACTTCCTCGAGTCGCTCGCCGGCGTGGGGCACAAGACCGCGAGCGTGGTCATGGCGCAGGCGTTCGGCGCGCCCGCGTTTCCCGTCGACACCCACATCCACCGGCTTGCTGGACGCTGGGGCCTGTCGAAGGCGCGCAACGTCGAGCAGACCGAACGCGACCTCAAGGCGGTCTTTCCGAAGGACACCTGGGCGCGACGGCACCTGCAGATCATCTACTTCGGACGTGAGTTCTGCCCGGCCCGCCACCACGACCTCACCGCGTGCCCGATCTGCAGCTGGGCGGCGACGAAGACGCGCATCCGGCAGGAGGCGATGCGCTGAGCCCTCATCGACGGCGCCTCGTCGATGGCGCAGCCGAGGCGCGCCACGTCGGGTGCACGCTCGCCGCGGGTGGCTCGGTGCCGACACGGCACACGCTGGAACGGTCGGGCGCTCAGGACGGCGCGCGCCGCCGTCAGTCCGCCGCGGGTTCGCTCACCGACGGATACGCCGACGCAACAGCAGCGCGGCAACGGTCGCGACGACCGCGGCCGCGGTCCACCGCACCGCCGACGGGATCAGGTCGTGTGGCCGGTACCACTGCACGTTGGCGCCGGCCGGCGACGCCCGCAGGTTCCCCCTGCGGGCGTCCGGAGCGAACCGCGCGATGCGACCGCGCGGACCCTCCACGGTCACCGCGGGACGCTCCAGGCCGGGCAGCGCGAGCCGGTCGACGATCAGACGCCGACCCGGTGTCGCATGCGTCACTGCGCGCCGTTGTCGGCGTCGGTCGTGGTGATCCGCAGCGTGCCGTGCAGCCGCCATGCAGCGCGCGGTGCATCGGTGCCCGTCTCGCGCGGCACCTCGACGAGCATGTCGTCGAAGGTGTACTTGATCACCGCGCCCTTGCCGGTCAGGAAGCTCCACATCTCCTTGCCGACGTCCGCGAACGACGTGTGCCGTCGCTGGTCACGTAGGTGTTGCTCACGTCACTTGACATCTGTGCTCCTTGGATCGTGTCGTCGTCGGGTATTCGCACGCGGGCCACCGCGCGGATGCACCCGGGCCCGAGACACCGCAGGTTCGAGCGAAGGGTTCCAGCAGAGTGCGTGGCCTGAGCCGCGCCCGACGCGTTAGTCGAGGAGCGGTAGGTCGTGGTCGGCGAGCCAGGCGTTGGCGCGCCGCCGCGACGCTCTGGACAACCACGCCTCCTGGACCAACTCGACGATCTCGTCACGGTCGACCTCGCCAAGGCGGCTCGCCCGCACCAGCACGGAGGGGTGCCCGTCGAAGTGACTGGTGGTGAAGAACGGCGAGTCGGGATCGTCGACGAGCGCGCGCTTGTCGTGCTCGGCGGCGACCCAGATGATGATGACGTCGTCGTAGCGTTCGCCCGTGTCGGGATCCACGGCATCGGGTCGCGGCGTTCGGAAGTACACGAAGGACTTGTTGCCGACCTGGTAGACGGGGTTGTCGCTTCGGCCCCGTTGGACGGTGACGTGCGGCATGGCGCGCGCGGCGTCGTGGACGTCCTCCGCGGTCGCCGGTACCGGCGCTCCGGGATCCACACGTGCCTCCGATGGTGTGCGAGCTGCAAGCGTACGGGTCTCATCCGGGCGCTGGTGGTGTGGTCGACGGACGCCATGCGGCCTGGCATGTCCGATGCGCACCCGGTGGAGACTCACCGCGGGACCACGACTGGAGGAGCACGCGACATGAACGTGGCGGTCGTGGGCGCCGGCATCGTCGGCCTGTCCACCGCGGTCGCGCTGATGGACCGCGGTGTGACGGTCACCGTCTTCGAGCGCGGCATCCCCGGTAACGGGCAGTCCGGCGGGAGCTCGCGCATCTTCCGCCACGCCCACGACGACCCGCGACTGGTGGAGCTGGCGCAGCGCAGCCTGGGCATCTGGCGGACGTGGGAGCAGCGGTTCGGCACGCAGCTGGTGTCGTCCGATGGTGGGGTCGCGGTCGGTCCCGCGGTACTGCGACGCTTCGAGGTGATGACAGCGGTCGATGGGGTGGCGGCCATGCTCGTCGACGGCGCGGAGGTGCCGCGGTTCCTGCCGATGTCCGCCGGCTACGACGGCCCGGCGCTGGTGGACCACACCGCGGGCGCGATCCGTACCCGGGCGGCGATCGGGTCACTGACCGAACTGCTGCGCGACCGTCTGATCACCGACGAGGTCTACGCCGTCGCGCCACGGCCGACCGGGGCGGTCGACGTCGTCGCCGGTGGCTCCACCGCCCGGTTCGACCGCGCCGTCATCTGCGCGGGCCGCCACACCGCGCAGCTCGCCGGCGCCATCGGGCGCGCCCTGCCTGTGGCGCTCGAGGCGCACATCAGGTTCGAGTTCGCCGTCCGCGACGGTCGGGTGCCGCAGATGGCCTGCCTGCAGGACGCCAGCGGACAGTACAGCGACGTGAGCGCCTACGGCACCCCACAGCCCGGAGGCCGCGCCTACGCCGTCGGCCTGAGCAGACCGATCGCGGTGAGCGATGATCTCGGCGTTGCGGACGCCGACGCGTTCGCACAGGCGCGTCAGGAGACCTGCGCCTACGTCCGCCAGGCGCTGCCCGGCCTCGCACCGCAGCCCGTCGGGTCTCGCGCCTGCTGGATCACGCGGCTGCCGTGGGGCGACGACGGGCTCGCGGTGTGGCAAGAGGGCAACGTCCACATCGTCGCCGGGCACAACCTGTTCAAGCTGGCCCCATGGATCGGGACGGCGGTGGCCGACGCGGTCGTCGACGGCGAGCTGTGCGACGAGCTGCGTCCGGACGCAACGCTCGGCGGTGCCCCGGCGCCACGTCGATGAACTCGATGAACGTGCCGTAGCGCTGGCAGCTCAGCCGACGTAGCAACGCTCGGCAGGCTTCTTCCAGAGGTTCGCATCCGCATCACGTCAAGCTGCTACTGCCAGCTACAGACCGCACAACTGCGTGGCGAGGAACTCGACAGCGCATCGGCAGGTTGCCGTCGCGACAACTCTGAGCGCTCCGCTCCGACGCGATGTCATGAACACGTTCTCGACGTGATCTCGGCCGTCACCTATACACGACGGCTAGT
>JAHWKT010000215.1 GCA_019347695.1 Actinomycetota bacterium
CGGCGGGGCGGTTCACACCACTGGGGAGGATGATCGCTATCTGCGTCGCCGGGTTGCTTGTGGTCTGGAGCCGCGCCGCCGTCGAGACCTGGTTCGAGACGTCCGGCCGCGGTGCCGTCGGTCACCGGTCGCTG
The DNA here is from genome assembly GCA_019347695.1 of Actinomycetota bacterium. Lineage (GTDB taxonomy): Bacteria > Actinomycetota > Nitriliruptoria > Euzebyales > JAHELV01 > JAHELV01. The sequence goes on from JAHWKT010000215.1 coordinate 135, forward strand.
CTGGTGACAGGCAGTGTCGCGTCGGCCAGGCGGGTGGTCGAGGTGTTGCATGCGCGACCCGAGCTGGGGACCACGGTGACCGGCCTGGTCGCGCCGGAACGACCGGAGCCGACGCTGCCCGTCCCCTGGGTGGGGACCCTCGACGATCTGCCGGTGCTGCTGCGGCTGACCGCCGCGACCGGCGTCAGCGTTGTGGGCAGCACGCTCGACCCGCCGCAGCTCGCGGCAGTGCTCCGCGCGGTGCAGTCACTAGACGTGCGGGCCGACCTCATCACGCTCGACGACGCCGACAGCCCACAGTTCCGCGTGCTGCCACTGTCATCGCGCAGCGCAGTGGGCATCGAGCCGGCACTGTCGGCAACACAGCGGATCGGCAAGCGTGCGTTCGATCTGGTGGCGGGTGCCGCACTGGCGGTCGTCGCGCTGCCGGTCGTGCTCACGGCCGCGGCGCTACTGAAGGTCGCCACTGGTGGACCCGTGTTCGTGCAGGATGTCGAGCAGGGTCCACGCGCCGAGCCCGTGACCCTGCGTCGCCTGCGCACCAGGCATCTGCCCGACACCCGGTTGGCGCGGTGGGTGGGAACCGTGTGCCGACGGTTGTGCATCGACGAACTGCCACAGCTCGGCAACGTGCTGGCCGGCTCCATGACGCTGGTCGGCCCGCGGCCGAGGCCGACCGGGCATACCGTCACCCCGGTCGACATGAGCGCCGGGCTCATCGGCCTGCGACACGTCGAATGGAGCGATCTGCCGGCGCTGCGCGCGCATCGCCGCACCGACGAGTTCTACATCGAGAACTGGTCGGTCGGCCTGGATCTGTCAATCATCGCCGCGAGCGCGTCGGAGGTCGCATGGCGCACGGTACGGGAGATGGTCGTGCGGGGCGAGCAGCGTGAAACCGTGGCGGCGTGATTCGTCGGACACCGCCCGTCGACGCCGTGGCAGCGACGCGTAGACTGGTGCTCCGTGGCGACGGTGGTCGCCGAAGGTGACCGGATGGATCTGGCACACGCCGACGCGTGGGCAGGCCGGACGACAGGGGCGACGTGGACCGGCGGATCTTCGGCATCGAGGTCGAGTACGGGGTCACGTGCACATTTCGCGGGCAACGGCGGCTGTCGCCCGACGAGGTGGCCCGGTACCTGTTCCGTCGGGTCGTCAGCTGGGGTCGCTCGTCCAACGTGTTCCTGGAGAACGGAGCACGGCTGTACCTCGACGTCGGCTCGCACCCCGAGTACGCGACGCCCGAGTGCGACACCGTCACCGGCGTCGTCGCGCACGACAAGGCGGGGGAGCGCATCCTCGAGTCGCTCGTGGAACAGGCCGAGCAGCGGCTGCACGAGGAGGGGATCGCCGGAACGATCTTCCTGTTCAAGAACAACACGGACTCGGCGGGCAACTCCTACGGCAGCCACGAGAACTACCTCGTTAGCCGTATCGGCGAGTTCCAACGCCTCGCCGACACCCTGATCCCGTTCCTGGTGTCGCGGCAGATCTACGCCGGTGCCGGCAAGGTGCTGCAGACGCCTCGTGGGGCGCTGTACTCGATCGCCCAACGCGCCGAGCACATATGGGAGGGTCTCAGCTCGGCGACCACCCGCAGCCGCCCGATCATCAACAGCCGCGACGAGCCGCACGCCGACGCCGAGCGGTACCGCCGGCTGCACGTGATCGTCGGCGACTCGAACATGAGCGAGTACGCCACGTGGCTCAAGCTGGCGACGGCGGATCTGGTGCTGCGCATGATCGAGGCCGGTGCGGTGACCCGCGATCTGACGTTGGACAACCCGATCCGCGCGATCCGCGAGATCTCCCACGACATGACCTGTCGACGCCGTGTCCGGCTCGAGGGCGGCCGTGAGCTGAGTGCGCTGGAGATCCAGCGGGTCTACCTCGAACGGGTCGCGCGATTCGTGCAGCACAACGGCAGCGATCCGGCGACCGACCACGTGCTGGCAGAGTGGTCACGCGTGCTCGACACGCTGGAGACCGACCCGCTGAAGCTCAGTCGCGAGTGTGACTGGGTGGCCAAGTACCACCTCGTCGAGGACTACCGCCGTCGTCATGAACTGCCGTTGTCGCATCCCCGCGTGGCGATGCTCGACCTGCAGTACCACGACGTCAACCGCAGCCGCGGCCTGTACTACCTGCTGCAGCGGCGCAACAAGGTCGACCGCGTCGTCGACGACGGCGAGATCAAAGTGGCGATGCGCACACCGCCACAGACCACCCGCGCCAGATTGCGCGGCGAGTTCATCCGGCAGGCCAAGCGGAAGCGCCGCGACTTCACCGTCGACTGGGTGCACCTCAAGCTGAACGATCAGGCGCAGCGCACGGTGCTGTGCAAGGATCCGTTCCGGTCCGAGGACGACCGCGTGGCAAAGCTGATCGCCAGCATGTAACCGTGGCGGCGGGACGGTGGTACCGCCGCGACGTGTCAATCGTCGTCGTTACCGTTCCCCCCGCCGCCGTTGCCATTACCGTTGCCATTACCGTTGCCGCCGCCACCGTCGCCCCGGCGGTTGTCGCCGTCGCCGTCGTTCTTCGGCTTGTCCGGCTTGTCGTCGTCGTCGTTGTTGT
>JAHWKT010000128.1:0-5174 GCA_019347695.1 Actinomycetota bacterium
CCATCGAGTGCTCCTGCAGGTTGTGGCCCTCGCCGGGGATGTAGGCGGTGACCTCGATACCAGAGCTCAACCGCACGCGGCAGACCTTGCGCAGTGCCGAGTTCGGCTTCTTGGGCGTGGTGGTGTAGACGCGCGTGCACACGCCGCGACGTTGCGGTGAGCCCTTGAGCGCGGCCGTCTTCCCACGGGATGACTTGCGCTCACGGCCCTTGCGCACCAGCTGTTGAATGGTCGGCATGTGGTCGGGTCCTGTCCTGTGGCTCTCTTGGTGACGCGTCGGCGTCCGTCTCCGTGGCCCGGATCGATCGCTCCGGCGCCTCGTACCGGGTTGATCGTCGGTGTCGTATCCACCCGATCTCTGCCGGGACACGCATGCGGGCGTTTCACGTTTGTGTGCGCACGGTCTCAGCGGTCGAGGTGCGTGCGGGGGCATGCGTCGGCGCTGTGGCGTTCGGCGAGGAGATCCGGGTCAGAGGATCTCGATGACCTTGCCGGCGTGCCCTTGGGCGGGCACGTCACCAGCAGTCGCCTGCTCGGGGTTCGCCTACAGCCGGCGATGATGCCCGGGCTGCACCGCTACGAGCGCAGCGGTTCCGGCGAGTGCTTCATGTCCGTCGTCCGACGGTCCTCAGTGCGTGTCGTGGAGGCAGATCCCACGATGGTTCGCATCTCGTCAGAGACACGCTATCGACGCCAAGGCGCACCTTGGCGTCGTTGTCATTCGCATACGAGACTAGGTTGCCCGTCCACCGGTGTCAACTTGCTCGCGGCCGCTCGTTCCTCGCTCCGCTCACGACGGCCCAGGGAGCCTACGGCCCATACTCCTTGCTCGCGGCCGCTCGTTCGTCGCTCCGTTCACAACGGCCCAGGGAGCCTACGGCCCATATCCTTGCTCGCGGCCGCTCGTTCGTCGCTCCGTTCACAACGGCGCAGCGAGGCTCGCACGCTCGCCACCGGACGACTGCTGCCGGCGACTACGAGACGAGCACGGCGGTGCCGCTGGTCGACACCATGAGCATCGACCCGTTACCGGTCGATATGGTCTCGTAATCGATGTCGACGCCGACGATCGCGTTGGCACCCTGCTGTACGGCGTTGTGTTCCATCTCCTGCAACGCGATCTCGCGCGCCTTGGCGAGTTCGCGCTCGTACGCGCCCGACCGTCCCCCCACGATGTCGCGGATGCCGGCGAAGAAGTCCTTGAACACGTTGGCGCCGAGGATGGCCTCACCGGTGACGATGCCGAGGTACCGATCGACGCGCATGTCCGGCAGTACGGACGTCGTGGTGATGATCATGAGGCTCCCTTCCGCCGCGGACGACAGGGTAGCGCGCTGCAGCCCACCCGCGTGGCCGCCAGCACCCACATCCGGGCCCCACCCGACACGCGAGCGTCGGCGAAGCCCAGCTAGAGCGAGCGCCGCCACTCGTCGGCCTTGCGCAGGCGACGCTCGAGCTGGTCGACGGTCGCTTCGCCGATGCGACGGATCCCAACGCGGCGGTTGAGCTCCAGGTTGACCTTCGAGTGGGTCAGTCCGGTCAGCCGCGCCAGGCTGCGGACCTTCGCCGTGTTCCGGTCACGCAGCTGCCGCTTGTGTACGTGGCGCGACCGCGACCCGCCAGCCGGCGCGAGCATGGTGCGGCCGGGCAACGGCGGAGGCGGCGCGAGGGCGACCGGCAGGGTCCCGTCGTCCTCGGCGTCTCGCTCGACCGCGACGTCGTCGAACGCCGGCGTGCTCTCGGCCGGAGATCCCAGCGGGGTCGCCGAGATCGCCGCGAACAGCGACAACTGGTCGCGCGGCGCAGGTTCGGCCGCGTCGGCCGGCACCTCGGTCTCGTCGTCAGTGCCGTCCTGTCGCCGGAGGACATGCCGCCGCTGCTCGGTGATCTGCGCCGCCCAGGCGCGCAGGCGATGATCGTCGGGCAGGAACAGATACGCCTGCTGGCGACGCAGCCCCGCGCGCCACCGCACGAACCGGCCGACCGCCTGACGGAAGAACAGCTCGGTGGTCGTGGTCGTGGCATACACGCCGACGCGCAGTCGCGGGATGTCGACCCCCTCCGACACCATCCGAACCGCCACGAGCCACGGGCTGTCCCCCGCCGCGAACCGGGAGATCCGGGCCGACGCGTCAGGATCTTCCGAGGTGGCGACGACCGCATCCACCCCACAACGCCCGCGCAGCATCGCGGCGACGCCGCGGGCGTGCTCCTGATCGGTCGCGATGACCAGTCCCCCGGCGTCGGGCTGCTGGCGGTCACGGATCCGACGCAGCCGGTCGTGCGCGGCGTCGAGCACCGCCGGCAGCCACTCCCCGTGCAGCGACAACGCCGTCCGCAGCCGCTGGCCCGACTCGGTCGCGTCCAGTCGGTCCGCGAACGTCGCGGACCGGGCGACCCCGTCGGCGCCCATCCATTCCATGCGCCCGTCGGTGCGCGGGAAGAACACCGGGTCGCACCACCTTGCCGTCGGCGAGCGCCTCGCCGTACCCGTACTCGAAGTCGGGCTCGGCGACGTCGTCGCGGTACCGCATGAACGGGATCGCGTGCGTGTCGGAACGGAACGGCGTGCCAGACAGTGACAGGCGCCGACCCGCATGCGCGAAGGCGACCTGCAGGCCGTCACCCCACGACCGTTCGTCTCCGGCGTGATGGACCTCGTCGAGGATCGCGAAGGCGCCGCGGGCCAGCGGGGTCAGTCCGGCCGCGGACATCGCGACCTGCTGATAGGTGACGACCACGCCGTGCATGTCGGCGGGCAGCGCGCCATCCGCCGTGCCTGCCAGGGGCGGAGCCGTACGGATCGGGTCATCGTTGGAGTGCGCACCTCGGGTGGTCGGACCGAGCCCGGCACCCTACCAGCGGAGGGCTCGCGGACCCCGGTGGTCCGGCACGACTCGCGGGACATGGCGGTCCGTCGACTGCGCACCGCCGACCTGCGGCGCGCCGATCCGCGGTCCGCAAACCCGCGCGACGCTGCACATCACGTGGTGCCGATGCCCATCTGCTCGGCGTCGGCGGCCCGCTGCAGGGCGGCGAGGAACAGCTCGATCGCCGGCACGCGCCGTCGGGTGGAACGGACCAGCGCCGCGATCCTGCGCACCCCGAGGCCGGAGCTGATGCCCGCGGCGGCGTCCACGCTATCCGTGTCGAGCAGCTGCGTACGCTCGGCCGCGTCGGCCCAGGCCAGCTGAGGGATGACCGCCGCACCCAATCCGCCCGCCACGAGGCTCACGACGCTGGACAGCTCGCTGCACTCATGGTCGGTCCGTGGCGTGAACCGCCACGCAGCCGTCAGACGGGTGAGCGCGCTGTGCGTTGCGGAGCCGCGGCTCGCCGCGATCCACGGGTGACGGGTGAGCTCGTCGACGATCACCCCGCCGTCCAGCCAGTCCTGCGCAGGCCAGTCCGCGGGCACCGCGATGCGGTAGGCGTCCTCGAGGATCAGCGCGGTGCGCAGCTGCGCGGTTGACGGCCCCTCGCCGTTGCGCGGCGCCTGCGGATCGGTCGTCAGGGTGCCGGTGCCGGTGACCTCAGCCAGCACGATGTCGACCTGACCCGCATGGAGATCCGCGACGGCCAGCCGTCCATCGCGCTCGACCACCCGCACGCCGATCTGATGCCCGATGTCGAGCTGGCCGATCAGGGGCACGATCAGCCGCTTGATGATCGTCGCGAAGCCCGCGACGGTGACGGTCGTGCCCGACGCCCCCGTCCACTGGGCGACATCAGCCTCGGCAGCCAGCAGCTCGTTGGCGATGCGGCGTCCATGGTCCGCCAGCCGCTCGCCGGCGATGGTCAGACGTGCTTGCCGTCGCGACCGGTCGACCAGTGCGACCCCCGCTTCTCGCTCCAGGCGCACGAGCTGCTGGGACACCGCCGACGGGGTCAGATGCAGCGTATCGGCGGCAGCGACGACGCCTCCGCGGTCGGACACCGTCGCGAGGACGAGCAGACGACGGGGATCAAGCGTGACCATGTAGTCAGGCTACAACGTCACGTAAGAATGCTGTACATGTGATCGCTTGCACAAGCGTCATGCTGGCCGACGCAACCGCCGATCCAACGGCAACGACGTCAGCACGGAGCAAGCGATGGAACTGATGATCGAGATCGCGGGGTGGGTCGCCGCAGGCGTGCTGCTCGGCGCGTACGCCCTGTTGTCGCGCGGCAAGCTGTCAGGCCAGGGACCATCATTCCAGTCGCTGAACGTCGTCGGCAGCCTGCTCGTGGGACTCAACTCGGTCGTCCATCAGGCGTGGCCATCGGCCAGCGTCAACCTGGTCTGGCTGGTCATCGGTGTGGCGACGCTCGCCGCCTCCCGGCACACCGCCGCCAGCCGGGACGACGACGCCGCCACCAGCCAGGACGATGCCGCTCGCGCGACCGACTCCGACGCCGGCGCGTACGCATCGGCGCTGCCCAGCGACGGAGTCCCCGACGCCCGGGCCGGCCACAACGCAGAGAACAGCTCGCGCAGCGTGGCGTCCGTGGTCGACCACCGCGACGCGCCGGACGCCGGCGGCGCGGCGCCGAACCATGACGCCTACCGCCGGACCGCGCACTGCGCGCTCGCGTGACGCCCATCGTGGTCAAGCCGGCAGCGGGCTGGCCGACCGACGTGGTGGACTCCATCAGTAGACGGATCGCTCGACCGAGGCGGGACCTCGACCGCGTGGGATCCGCGGACGAAGGATCGCTCATGTCTCGTGGTTCCGGGTCGCGCGTGCGCGCGGTGCTCATTCTCGGTGCTGTCGTGTGTGCGCTCGCCGGGCCCACCACGGCAGGTGCAGCGGACGGATCGCAGCACGGTGCGCATCCGCCGCCTTCAGACAGCACAGCCGCCGGCGAGGCCACGCCGAGCGGGACACCCGCGGTCCGGGACCCGTGGGCGATCCCCGGGCCTGCAGTGTTCTTCGAGTGCGACAACACCCACCGCTCCCGCAACGACCCGATCGTCTTCCCGGGCCGCCCCGGCGCCGCGCATCGACACGTGTTCTTCGGCAGTCGCCGGTCCAACGCCTTCAGCACGCTGTCGTCGTTGCTCGCGGGTCGCAGCGGTTGCGACGACGCGCGCAACACCTCCGCCTACTGGTTCCCGGAGCCGTAGCTGCGCAACGGACGGGCCGCGACCATCTGGGAGCGCACCCGCGTCTACTACATGAAGGCGGGCC
>JAHWKT010000128.1:5274-6582 GCA_019347695.1 Actinomycetota bacterium
GGGCCACTTCTCCTCCGGCGGACCCCGCTCGGTGCACGCCGACGTGATCGCCGCGCCGCAACCGGGGCTGATGCGCGACGTCGTCGGCTGCCTCAACGGCACCCGTCGCTGCCCGGCCGACTCGTTCGGCGCCTAGCGCCTACGCCGGGGCGGTCGACCGAACTCGGTCGTGGTGCGCTGGCCGAGGACGACCACCGACGTCCGCGAGGTACCGCAGGATCTCCGCGTCCTGCGTGCGTCGGTCGTCGTAGCCGGGCGTCTCGAGCACCGCGGCCGGCGCGTCGGCCGCGGCGACCATCTCCGCGATGGTGGACAGGCTCATGACGCCAGCACCGAGGTTGGCGTGGCGGTCGCGGCCTGATCCGGCCGGAGCTGCCGAGTCGTTGACATGCACCAGGTCGACGCCTCCGGTCACCGCGACGAACCGTTCCACCCAGCCGCCGGGATCCCGGGCCGCCGCGGCATCGGCGGCGAATGCGTGCGCCGTGTCCAGACACGCGCCGATGCGCAGACTCGACGCGCACGACCGCACGGCGTCGAACAGCGCGGCGATGCCGTCGAGGTGTCGACCGACCGACGCCTGCCCCGAGGCGGTGTTCTCGATCCACAACGGCACGGTGCCGTGCAACCGCGGAAGCAGCTCGATCCACCGGGCGACGCCGTCCGCGACGCTGCCGTGCGCACCAGCCTGGCCGGCGTGCACCACCACGCCGCCGGCACCGACCGTCGCCGCCACGTCGATCGTCTGCTGCAGCAGGACCGCGCTTCGCGCGCGCACCTGGGGATCCGCGCTCGCCGGATTGCACAGATACGGCGCGTGAACGGCGACCACCCGCCCCGACGCCGCCAGGTCGTCGGCGTCGACCCGTGGGCGCGGCGCCTGCCACGTCCGCGGCGAGGACACGTGGAGCTGCACGACGTCGAGACCGAGGCGGTCCGCCGCGGCGAGAGGATCCTTTGACGGCAGGTGGCCACCGATGCGCATGGCCACAGCATGACATGGGTCCCCGTCGGAGACGCCGGCGGCCCGCCAGCGCGCTGATCTCTTCGAATGATGCGAGCACCGCGTTCCGACGGGTCGCATCCCGGGGCGGTCGCCGATCAGTCGATCAGGATGTCGCGGAGGCGACGACCAGGCCGTCAACCGTCGCCGCGTGCACCACGTCGTCGTGACCGAGCACCCAGGGTGGGCCGTACCGGCCGTCGGCCTGACGGTAGACGTCCACGCGGTCGGCGTCGAGGTCCACGAACCAGTACTCAGGGATGCCGAACCGCTCGTACTGGCGCCGCTTGCGCACGAGGTCGAGC
>JAHWKT010000128.1:6682-11056 GCA_019347695.1 Actinomycetota bacterium
GTACTCAGGGATGCCGAACCGCTCGTACTGGCGCCGCTTGCGCACGAGGTCGAGCAGGAACAAGACGTCGGGCTCCGGCACGTCGCGATCCGACAGGCGCACGGCGCACGGCGCCGTCAGCACCTCACCACCATGCAACCCCGCGTGGTCGGCCAACCGGAGGATGATGCGAACGATGACGCGCTGATGGCGTGTGGTGGGCGCGGGCGTCACGAACAGCTCGCCGTCGATGAGGTTGCGGATGACGATGTCCTCGGGCATGGCCTCGAGATCCGCGATCGTGAGTCCGACCGCCGCCGGTGTCGACATGACGTCTCCTTCATCAACCACGGCGCTAGTCAAACACGGCGACGGCGCAGCTCAACGCCCGTCAGCCTGTGGACGAGCTGCCGCGGACTCGTCACACGGCTGCCTCGAGTGGACGCCTACCGTGCGTATGACACGGTAGGCGACCACTGATGACGACGCAGAGCGGGTGAGCCCAACTCGCTCAGCGCTACGAGCCGCCGAGCCGCGACTACCAGCGGGTCGGCTGCTAGTAGCCGCCCTCCCCCATCGTCCAGCCCTCGTCGGCCCCGTAGTACTCGGTGTCGCCGAACTGGTCGAGCAGTTCGGTGGTCATGACCTGCTCGGGCACCTCGGTCGGCAGCGGGCGCACCGAGCGGTAGCGCTTGAGCCCCGTGCCGGCCGGGATCAGCTTGCCGATGATCACGTTCTCCTTGAGCCCGACCAGCGAGTCGCTCTTGCCCTCGATGGCGGCCTCGGTGAGCACGCGGGTGGTCTCCTGGAACGACGCGGCCGACAGCCACGAGTCGGTCGCCAGCGACGCCTTGGTGATCCCCATCAGGATCTGGCGGCCGTTGGCCGGCTCCTTGCCCTCGTCGAGCATCGCCCGGTTGGCCTCGGCGAAGCGCTGGCGGTCGACCAGCTCGCCGGGCAGGAACTCGGTGTCGCCCGGCTCAACCACGCTGACGCGCCGCAGCATCTGCCGGACGATCAGCTCGATGTGCTTGTCGTGGATCGACACACCCTGCGAGCGGTACACGGCCTGCACCTCGCGGACCAGCAGCTGCTGGACCTCGCGGGCGCCGCGGACCTCGAGCATCTCGTGCGGGTCGATCGAGCCCTCGGTCAGCATCTCGCCGGCCGTGACCTGCGACCCGTCGCCGACGCGCAGCCGCGCGCGCCGCGACACGGTGACCGACGCGGTCTCGTCGCCGTCGTCAACCGTGATCTTGATGCCCTTGTCGGTCTCCTCGACCGACACGGCGCCGCTCAGGGTCGCGATCTCGGCCTTGCCCTTGGGGCTTCGGGCCTCGAACAGCTCGACGACACGCGGCAGACCGTGGGTGATGTCCTCACCCGCGACGCCACCCGTGTGGAACGTCCGCATCGTCAGCTGCGTGCCGGGCTCACCGATCGACTGGGCGGCGATGATGCCGACCGCCTCGCCGATCTGGACCTTCTGGCCCTCGGCCAGCGCGCGGCCGTAGCAGTCGACGCAGATGCCCAGCTGCGCCTCGCAGTTGAGCACGGTGCGCACCCGCACCGTCTTCTCCGACACGGTGGGTTCGTGGTCGAGCGGCTCGCCGGTCTCGGGGTCCCGCCCGTCACGCAGCACGCGGCGCAGCAGCCGGACCTCCTCGTCGGTGACCTCGGTGCCACGCTCCAGCAGCACCGTCTCGGTGCCGGGCACGTACACATCCGACGCGAGCATGCGACCGAACAGCGACTGCGAGTCGCGCTCACCGACGACCACGGGGATCCCGCGCTCGGTGCCGCAGTCGTCCTCCCGGACGATCAGATCCTGGGCGATGTCGACCAGGCGCCGCGTCAGGTAGCCCGAGTCGGCCGTGCGCAGCGCGGTGTCGGCCAGCCCCTTGCGGGCGCCGTGCGTGGCGATGAAGTACTCCAGCACCGACAGGCCCTCGCGGAAGTTCGACTTGATCGGCCGCTCGATGACCTCACCACGCGGGTTGGCCACCTGCCCGCGCATGCCGGCGATCTGGCGCAGCTGGGTCATGTTCCCCCGCGCGCCGGAGTTGGCCATCATGTAGAAGGGGTTGAGGCGGTCGAAGTTGGACTCCATCGCCTTGGCGACCCGGTTGGTCGCCTCGGTCCAGATGTCGACCATCTCCTGCTTGCGCTCGTCGGTGGTGATGATGCCCTTGGCGAACTGCTTCTCGACCTTGGCGGCGAGCTCGTCGTGCTCGGCGATGATCTCGGCCTTCTCCGCCGGCGTGTCGACGTCGGAGATCGACACCGTGACACCCGCGCGCGTCGCGTAGTGGAACCCGGTCTCCTTGAGACGGTCGAGCACGATCGCCGTCTCGGCCCGGGTCAGGTTGTCCGCGCACCGGTTGATGAGATCGGCCAGCTGCTTGGAGCCGACCAGCCCGTTGACGTACGGCACGCCGGCGGGCAGCACCTCGTTGAACAGCACGCGGCCCGGGGTGGTGACCACCCGCAGCCCGCGTGGGGACCGGGCGGCGCCCTCGATGACCTCGACGTCGTCGTCGAGCTCGTCGAACACGTCGGCTGCCTCGGCGGCCTTGTCGCGCAGCCGCACGACGACCCACTCCTGCAGGCCGACGTCGCCGGCGTCGAGCGCCATCACGATCTCTGCGGCACCGCTGAACGACTGCACGCGGCGCTCGCCCTCGCGGATCTGCGCGGCGAGGTCGTCGCGCGCGCGGTCGCCCTCGTCGGAGTCCTCGGCGTAGGTCAGGTAGTAGCAACCGACAACCATGTCCTGACTGGCCGTGGCCAGCGGCCGGCCGTCGGCCGGCGACAGGATGTTGTTGCTGCTCAGCATGAGGACGCGGGCCTCGGCCTGCGCCTCGGACGACAGCGGCAGGTGGACCGCCATCTGGTCGCCGTCGAAGTCGGCGTTGAACGCCTTGCACACCAACGGGTGGATCTGGATCGCCTTGCCCTCGACCAGCTTGGGCACGAAGGCCTGGATGCCCAGACGGTGCAGCGTCGGCGCGCGGTTGAGCAGCACCGGGTGGTCGTTGATGACCTCCTCGAGGACGTCCCACACCTGCGGACGCGCGCGCTCAACCATGCGCTTGGCGCTCTTGATGTTCTGCGCGTAGTTCAGGTCGACCAGCCGCTTCATGACGAACGGCTTGAACAGCTCGAGCGCCATCTGCTTGGGCAGGCCGCACTCGTGCAGCTTGAGCTCGGGACCGACCACGATGACCGAGCGGCCGGAGTAGTCGACGCGCTTGCCGAGCAGGTTCTGGCGGAACCGGCCCTGCTTGCCCTTGAGCATGTCCGAGATCGACTTGAGCGGCCGGTTGCCCGGACCGGTGACGGGACGACCGCGGCGGCCGTTGTCGAACAGCGCGTCGACGGCCTCCTGCAGCATCCGCTTCTCGTTGTTGACGATGATCTCGGGCGCACCGAGGTCCAGCAGCCGCTTGAGGCGGTTGTTGCGGTTGATCACGCGCCGGTACAGGTCGTTGAGGTCGCTCGTGGCGAACCGGCCACCGTCGAGCTGCACCATCGGGCGCAGGTCCGGGGGGATGACCGGGACGGCCTTGAGCACCATGGCGGTGGGGTCGTTGTTGGTCTGGCGGAAGGCGTCGACGACCTTCAGCCGCTTGACCGCGCGCGTGGCCTTCTGCGACCGCGACTTGCGCTTGCCGGCGCGGAGCTTCTCGGCCTCGGCCGAGAGAATCTCACGCAGGTTCTCGTTCTCGGCCTCGAAGTCGATGGCTGCCAGCAGGTCGCGGATCGCCTCGGCACCCATGCCGCCGGTGAAGTAGTCCTCGAAGCGGTCGCGCAGCTCACGGTAGAGCAGTTCGTCGGCGATCAGCTGCTTGGGCGCGAGCGACCGGAACGTGTCGAGCACCTCGTCGAGCCGCTCGATGCGCCCCTCCGCCGCCTCGGTGACCTGACGGATGCCCTTCTCGAGCTCCTTGCGCTTGCGCCGCACGACGTCGGCCCGGGCGCCGGACTCCTCGAGCTCCGCCAGCTCCTGCTCGAGCTCGGTGAGCATCTGGTCGCGGTCCACGGCCAGATCCTGCTCGATCTGCTTCTTCTCGGCCGCGATCTCCTTCTCGAGCGTCGACAGGTCGTGGTGGCGCTTCTCGTCGTCGACCGACGTGATGATGTAGGCCGCGAAGTAGATGACCTTCTCGAGGTCCTTCGGCGCCAGGTCGAGCAGGTAGCCCAGCCGCGACGGCACACCCTTGAAGTACCAGATGTGCGTGACGGGGGCGGCGAGCTCGATGTGGCCCATGCGCTCGCGACGCACCTTCGAGCGGGTGACCTCGACCCCGCAGCGCTCGCAGATGATGCCCTTGAAGCGCACGCGCTTGTACTTGCCGCAGTAGCACTCCCAGTCCCGGGTCGGCCCGAAGATCT
>JAHWKT010000129.1 GCA_019347695.1 Actinomycetota bacterium
TGGCACGTGACAAGACCAAGTCGCGGGTGATGGAGATCTCCAAGCTCGGCCTGGTCCAGATGACCCGCAAGAACGTCAGTCAGGGCCTCACCGAGACGTTCACCAAGGCGTGCGAGTGCTGCGAGGGCCGCGGCGCCCAGATCGTCGACAAGGCACTCACCCGATAGGTCTCGGGCCGGCGACGCTCAACCGCCGACGTGTGCGCAGCGTCTAGTGTTGTCGCTGCCCATATGCCGAGGAAGGGCTACCCGATGCTCGACGCGGTGGAGTTCGATCGCTGGCATGTGATGGCGCTCGATGCAGTCGAGACAGCCGACGACCAGACGTCGGCTGCCGACGGTCACGACCGACGAGGTCCGGCAGCACCCAGCGTCGAGGTCAGAAGGTGAAGGGGTTGAAGGGTTGGCGGTCGGCGGCGAGGAGCGCCGTCAGCTGTGCTGCCGAGCCGGGGGTGTGCTCACCGAGCAGCCCGGCACGCGCCAGCTCCCCGGGCGCGACGCCGCCGAGTGACAGGCTCGCCAGCTCGCGGACGTCCAGCCAGACGTCAGGCGGCGCGTCGGTCGTGGTGCACCGCAGCTGCCGGCCGTCGCCGTCGAGCTGCCAGCGACGTTCGTTCCACGGGCAGAAGGCGTCGGCGACGTCGACCACCACGGCGCCGCGTCCGCGCGTGCCGCGCTGCGACAACGCCGTGCCGACGTCGACGAGGCGGACGTACAACGTCATGGAGGCGGTCAGGCGCAGCCGCTGACGCTCCGCGAGCCACCACGGCAGAGGGTCGTCGATCGCCAGCCGGTCCACCCGTACGTGCTGGATCAGGTCGATGCCGAACAGGTACGTCCACATCTGGCGGTGTGCCTCGGCATCCGTGGCGAGGCACTCCCTGACGGTCAGCCGGGCCTTGGATCCCGCCTCGTCCCAGTCGTTGGCGAGGCGGTACATGGCGTATGCCCGGTCGTCGATGATGGCGACGAACTGCTCGCTGGCGCCGCCGCGTTCGCCAGGGGGGTCCCAGGCGACACGGTGCTCGGTGTAGCGCGGCGGCACCGCCATCATGCCCGGCACCTGCGCCTGGACCGCGTGGTAGATCGCCGCGACCCGCTCGACTGCCGCCTCGGCGGACACGAGCTCGACGGCGGCGGGGGCCACGGGGGTGGTGAACGCGGTCCAGGGCCGGTCGATGCGTGCGCTGACGCTGCGGGCCGCCACGCCGTAGCCGAAACGGCCGTAGATCGCGGACTCCGACGAGTACAGCGCCGCCCACGCGACGCCGCCGTCGTGCAGGTCGTCCAGCTGGTGGCGCATGAGGCTGCGCAGCACACCGCGCCGACGGTGGGTGGGTGCCACGGTCACCGAGGTCACGCCGGCGCACCGCGCCGACGACCCGTACGGGATCGCGAGCGCCCAGTCGAGCGCGAGTGCCGTGCCGACGATGTGGTCAGCGTCATGGCTGACGAACGCACGGGAGGTCTCGCCCAGCTCGATCGCAACGAGCTCGGCGACCGTCGCGTCGTCGATCGTGTGACCGAACCCTCTTGCGGCCGTCTGCATGAACGTGGCGGCCTCGCCGTCAGCGAGGGGACGGACCGGCAGCGGTGGAGGCGTGGACATCGGGCGTCTCTGACTGGCGGTGGCGGGTGGATGAGCATACAGTGGACCCGCACGTTCGGGCGCGTGCGCTTCGTGGTGAGCCGCAAGTTCGTGGAGCCGACTCCGCGAGACGCACGACGGACCGGCGCGATCGGCCGGGCGCACTCGTGCCGGGCGCCTCTCGCCGCGTCAGCGTCCGCATCCGCACGCTGCGGCGGGCGATGCTCGGCCGCGCTCGCCCGGCAGCACCCCCACGGATCACAGGAGCACATCATATGCAGGCTGTCATCGCGACCGGTGGCAAGCAGTACCGTGTCGCCGTCGGTGACGAGCTCGATGTCGAGCTGCTGACGGCCGGCGACGACGGGACGGTCACGCTGACACCGACGCTGATCGTCGGCGATGACGGCGAGGTCAGCGCCACCCCCGACGCCCTCGATAGTGCCGCCGTCACCGCGACCGTCCTCGACGAGACCCGCGGCCCCAAGCTGACCGTGTTCATGTACCGCAACAAGACCGGCTACCGGCGCAAGACCGGTCACCGACAGCGCCACTCACGTATTCGCATCGACGCCATCGACGTCTAGGGACGCCGAGGAAGGACCAGCCATGGCACACAAGAAGGGCGGCGGCTCGTCGAACAATGGCCGGGATTCCAAGCCGAAGATGCTTGGCGTCAAGCGGTACGGCGGCGAGGTCGTGACGGCCGGATCGATCATCGTACGCCAGCGGGGAACGCGGATCCATCCCGGTCGCAACGTCGGTCGCGGCAAGGACGACACGCTGTTCGCGCTCACCGACGGCACGGTGTCGTTCCGGACGTCCGGCACACGTAAGTACGCGGAGATCGACGTCGGCTGACGCATCGCCGATTCCGCTGCGCCGCAGCGGGGGCGCCCACCCATCCGCGGCTCCTCGCGCGCCGAACCACCGGTGCGACGATCGGCGACGAGGAGCCATGCCGGTGGCGCTGGTGCACGACCCTGGGCACGTCCGCCCCGTGATCACGGGCGCGGGCGCCTGGGACGTGGGCCGTCGTCGCAGCAACGGCCTCGCCGTCACGCAGCCAGGCTAGGATGTCGGCCACGACGATCCGAGGACCCCTCGCGTGGTCCGTGACCCCATGGCGGTCTGCTCCCAGCCCGATGGACGCTCCTGACGAGCCACAGTCGAAGTCGGACACCGACGTGCCCGTCGCGGCACGCGGCGCCGACGAGCGAGTGACGGCGTTGCTCACCCGCGTCGCAGCCGGCGACGAGGCAGCGTTCGCGTCGCTGTACGATGAGGTCGTCGGACGCGTGCTGGGGCTCGCGCAGCGGATCACCCGCAACCGCGCGCTGGCGGAGGAGGTCGCCCAGGACGTCCTCGTCGAGATCTGGCGCACCGCTCCGCGCTTCGACCGGCACCGCGGCAGCGGCATCGGCTGGATCCTGATGCTGACCCATAGACGGGCCGTCGACCGCGTGCGCCGGAGCAGCGCGAGGTCGGCGCGCGAGGCCAAAGACGCCGCGCGCCAGCCCGTGCAGGAGCCGATCGACGAACCGATGCTGCGACGCGAGGAGGGCGAGCAGGTCAGGTCGGCGATGACCCGGTTGAGCGATCTGCAACGCGAGGCGATCGAGTTGGCGTACTTCGGTGGTCGCACGTACCGTGAGGTCGCCGATGAGCTGGAGATACCCGAGGGCACGGCGAAGTCACGCCTGCGTGACGGGATCAGCCAGCTTCGGACGATGCTGCGGGGTGGCGCATGAGTGTGCACGAGCTGCTGCCGCTGTACGTCATCGACAGCCTGCCCACCGATGAACGGGTCGCGTTCGACGCGCACCTGGGCAACTGCGCGGCGTGCCAGTTCGAGCTCGAGTCCTACGGTCCGGTTCTGGACGCGCTGGCGACCGAGGTCGCCGTGACGCCGGACCCCGAGCTGCGTGACCGGGTGCTCGCCCAGATCGCCGACGTCCGCCAGGAGGATCCGATCGCCGGACCGGCGTCGGACGACGCGGCCCCAGCGGCGGTCATCCCACTCGAGCGGCGACGTGTCGACACCGGCCCGCGCCGGTGGCTGGCGGTCGCCGCCGCGGTCCTGGCCTTCGCGCTGGTCGCAGCGACCACCACCGGTGTGGCGCTGTGGCAGCGCACCAACCGCCTCGAGGAGCAGCTCGCCGAGACCGCCGACCTCCTCGAGGAGCAACGCGGCCGGGCCCAGCAGGTGTCCGAGCTCGCCACCGTGCTGTCGGCGCCCGACGCGAGGCTGGTCGACGTCGACACCGACCTGTCGGGCGATCTGCGGGTCGCGGTCTCCGACAGCGAGGGCACCGGCGTCGTCGTCGCCGACGAGCTGGAGGCGCCACCGCAGGACCGCGTCTATCAGCTGTGGCTGGTCGGTGAGGGCGATCCACGCAGCGCCGGCGTGGTCGCACGAACGCAGCGCTCCGGCGTGGTCGGCGTGCTGTCCGAGGTCGGCGACGCGCAGGCGGTCGCGATCAGCGTCGAGCCGCCGTCGGGCAGCGACACGCCCACCGGCCCGATCGTCGGCGAGGCGCCGCTGAACTAGGGCCCGGCTCCCGGAGGGCGGCGTCCGGCGACCCGCCGGGCGCCTACCGTCGTTGCGCGGGCGTCGCGTGCTATGCATGGGCCATGTTCGTCGACAGCGTCAGGATCGAAGTTCGCGGCGGTCGCGGCGGCGACGGGGTCACCGCCTTCTCGCGTCAGCCGTACGAGCCGTACGGGCCACCCACCGGCGGCGACGGCGGGCACGGCGGCAGTGTCGTGGTCGTCGCCGATTCCGACGTCGCAACCCTGATCGACTACCACCACCGCCCCCACCGCGCCGCCGACCGCGGTCGCCATGGCGAGGGCGATCGCCGGCGGGGTGCCGACGGCGCCGACGTCGAGCTGCCGGTGCCGGTGGGCACCGTGGTGACGACCGACGACGGCGACGTGCTCGCCGATCTTGCGCGGGCCGGCGACCGCGTGGTCGTCGCCGACGGTGGCCGCGGCGGGCGCGGCAACGCCGCGTTGCGCACCCGCCGGCGCCGCTCGCCGAAGTTCCACGAGCGCGGCGAGCCCGGTGTGCAGCACTGGGTGCGCCTGGAGCTGAAGCTGGTCGCCGACGTCGCGCTGGTCGGGTTCCCCAACGTCGGCAAGTCGTCCCTGATCGCGCGGCTGTCGGCCGCGCGGCCGAAGATCGCCGACTATCCGTTCACGACGCTGACCCCCAACCTGGGCGTCGTCGCCGGCGACGATCTCGACCTCGTGATCGCCGACGTCCCCGGCCTGATCGCGGGCGCCAGCGAGGGCCGCGGTCTGGGCCATCAGTTCCTGCGACACGTCGAACGGGCGCGGGTGCTGGTGCATGTGCTCGACTGCGCGAGCTACGAGCAGCGCGACCCGCGTGAGGATCTGCGCACGGTGCTGTCCGAGCTCGACGCCTACGACGCCCGTGAGGGTGACCGCCTCGGGTTCGCGCAGCGGCCGGCGCTCGTGGTCCTGAACAAGGTCGACGCCGACCGCGAGACGGCGCTGATCGTCCGCGACGACCTGGTCGCCGACGGCTTCGAGGTCCTCGAGACCAGCGCGGTCACCGGGGAGGGCATCGACGCGCTGCGCTGGCGGCTGATCGACCTGGTACGAGCGTCCCGTCGCGTTGATCCGCTGGCACCGGCCACCGACGCGCCCGCCCCGGTGCTGCGCCCGCTGCAGGAGGCGCCGACGGTCGATGTCGTGCGGGTCGGCGGTGGCTGGCGGGTGACCGGCACCCACGTCGAGCGTTGGGTGCGGATGACCGACCTCGACAACGCCGAGGCGGTGCGATACTTGCAGGACCGGATGGAGCGCGCCGGCGTCGACCGCACCCTGTCGGAGGCGGGTGCGCAGCCGGGTGACGACGTCGAGATCGCCGGGCACGTGTTCACGTTCGAGCCCGCCGATGATGCGACCGCTGTGACCACGACCGAGGACGGCGACTGATCAGCATGGATGCCGCGCCCGATCGGCACGTGTGATGGCACGTTTCGCGACACCGGACCTCGTCGTCGTCAAGGTCGGCTCGAACAGTCTGCGCGCGCCCGACGGCGGGCTGGACGAGTCGGTCATCGTCGACCTGGTGGCTCAGCTCGCGAAGCTCGTGGGCGCCGGGATCCGCGTGGTGCTCGTGTCCAGCGGTGCGGTGGCGGCCGGGCTCGCGCCGCTGCAGATGCGCACGCGCCCGCCCGACCTGCCGGGCCTGCAGGCGGCCGCCAGCGTGGGGCAGGGGCTGCTGCTGCATCGCTACCAGGCCGCGTTCGCCACCCACGGCATGGCGTGCGGGCAGGTCCTGCTGATGGCTGGCGACATGGTCGACCGGCGGCGCTACCTCAACGCCCGCAACACCTTCGAACGGCTGCTCGACCTCGGCGCGGTCCCGGTGGTCAACGAGAACGACACCGTCGCCACCGAGGAGCTGCGCGTCGGCGACAACGACCGCCTGGCGGCGCTCGTCGCCGGCATGCTGGGCGCGGATCTGCTGGTGCTGCTGTCCGATGTGGAGGGTCTGTACGGCGACGATCCCGCGCGCGATCCGGACGCACTGCCACTCGACACGGTGGAGGATCCGTCGATCGTCGACCGAACCAGGGTCGGCGGCAGCGCCTCGGCCGTCGGCACCGGTGGCATGGTCACCAAGCTGGACGCCGCGCGGATCGCGACGCTCGGCGCGGCCGACGTGGTGATCGCGCATGCCCACCGTCCCGGCGTGCTGGCCGAGGTCGTGTCGGGCGCACCCGTCGGCACGTGGTTCCCCGCGAAGGACCGGCCCGAGAGCCGCAAGCTGTGGATCGCGTTCGCCACCGCCCCCAGGGGATCGCTGCTGATCGATGCGGGGGCGGTCCGCGCCCTGGTCGAGCGTGGCTCCTCGCTGCTCGCGGTCGGGATCACCGATGTGCACGGCGGGTTCGCGGCGGGCTCGGCGGTCAACATCGTCGGTCCCGATCAGCAGTTGGTGGCGCGCGGGCTGGTCGCCTTCGACGCCGCCGCCGTGCGCGAGATGCTCGGACGCGCCACCAGGGAGCTGCACCCCGCGCACCGGCGGGCGGTCGTGCACCGCGACTCGCTGGTGGTGCTGGTGTAGCTGCGTCGACTGTCAGGGGCCGCCGCTGCCGTCCTCGGGCTGCAGGCGTGCAACCGTGCCGTCCTGGGCGCCGATGTACACCGCGTCGGTGGTCAACGACAGCGTCGTGACTCTGGCGAGCCCGTCGGTCTGCCACCGCAGCTCACCGGACGCCGGATCGAGCGCGTGGACCGTGCCCGCCGCGTCCCCGACGACGATCGCGGCGTCGTTGCGTTCCATCGCGGAGATGCGGCGGTCCGACAGGGCTTCCCACTCGGCTGCGCCGGTCGACGGCTCCAGCGCGACGACTGCCGTCGGTGTGGCCACGACGATCAGCTCCTCGTCCGCACGCAGCATCGGCCGCCCGGTGTCCGCGCCCTCGACCGGCTGACACCACCGCTGCTCGCCGTCGTCCCTGGCGTAGCTGCACACCCGGCCGGCGCGGGTCGCCAACAGCACCGCGTCGTCGGTGAGCGCGACCGACGAGACCCACGGACGGGCGACATCGACCAGCCACAGCTCCTCGTCGATCTCGATGCGGTCCAGTCCCGACGGCGCGAGCTCACCGTCCGGGTCGATCGCGAACAGGGTGCCAGTCTGGAGGATCGCCACGAAGTCCTCGGCGGCCGCGCTGGCGGCGCTCTTCTTGACGTCGACGCCCTCACCGTGGAAGTGCCATGCCTCTTCGCCGGTCGTCGTCGACCTCGCGACTCCATCGCGGCCGTGCGGTCTCGGCATCCAACGCGACGATCTCATCCTCGGCCACGACGATCAGCGCGTCGTCGACGGCCGTCGCGGCCACGACCGGTGCGTCGGCGGCCAGGGCGAGCAGTGGGATCAGCGGGGCCGGCAGCCTACGCCACAGCTCGCCGACGGCGGTCCTGGCGGATCGCGCGGGCGACGGCCGCTGGCCGGCGGCCACACCGACGTCGACCGTCGGCACCGCAGCGACGCCACCGACGCCTGCCGCGACGTGCCGACCGCCTGCGCCGCCGGTCGCTCCGGTCGAGCCCATCCCGGCGGTCGTGGTCGCCGCCGAGTGACCGCTGGCGGCGACGAGCAGGCGGGCGCACGACCGATGGCGGTCCTCGGGCTCCTTGGCCATGCCCGTGGCCAACGCGTCGCGTACTGCGCGGTTCGACGGGGCGTCGAGCGTCTCGTTGACGTGGGGTCGGGCGAACAGGTGCGCGCCGAACAGCGCCGACGCTGTTTCCCGCACGAACGGTGGGTGTCCCGCGACACAGTGGTAGATCGCGCACGCCAGTGCGTACTGGTCGGTGGCCGCGGTCGCCATGCCACCACGCAACTGCTCGGGCGCGGTGTAGAGCATCTCGTGCAGGATGGGGCTGGCCTCTCGATGCCGCGTGGCCGCGAACCGGTGCGTGAGCAACGCGTCGATGCCGAAGGCGGTGACGAACGCGCTGCGACGGCCGCCGGCCTCGCCTGTGTCAACCCTGATGGTCCTGACTCCCAGCGCCCGTGAACGATGCCGGCGTCGTGCGCGGCATCGAGGCCCTCCGCGAGGAGGCGCAGCAGTGCGATGGTCTCCTCGGGTGGCAGCCGCCACCGTCGTCCCAGCAGGTCGTCGAGCGTCATCGAATCACGCCAGGCCGTGGCGATGTAGACGCGGTCGTCGACGGCGCCGGCGTCGACCCCGCGCGACGCCCGGGTGCGTGATGTCCATGGCGGCTGTTGCTCTGCGCTCGAACACCGTCGCGAGCGGGCGGTCACGCGGCGACGCCAGCGGCTCGCTGACCAGCAGGGCGACCGAACGCTGGCCTCGAGCGCCGCGGCCCGACGACGGCATGGTCGCCCGGTGGACGGTGGCGACGGGGTGGCGACCGAGCACCCCGTGCAGCTCGTAGCCACCGAACGTCTGCCCGAGGTCCTGCATCACCAACGTCCTACGATCGCGGCCCCTGTGGCGCACCCGCGGCATGACGGCCGTGTCTCCCGATGGCCGGGTGGCGACGAGCGCCGCCCGTCGTGCCGTGCGGTATGCGCACGGGCGACCATAGAGCACCCATCCACGGGGCATGAAACCGGACGCTGGTCCGTTGGTCGACCGGTTGTGCCACCGCGTCGGTGCGGCGCACCCGTTCGTGCTCAGTCCGTTGCGGATCCCGCATCGGGCGCACCGCCGTCGTGGTCCCCACGCCGGCGGGAGAGCCTGCCGGCCCGGCGTGCGGCGTCCATGAGCACCGCCTCGATCTGGGCGTTGACCGAGCGGAACTCGTCGGCCGCCCACGCCTCGTACACGGCGTACAGATCGGGCGCTATCCGCAGCGGGAACTGCTTGCGGCGGCGTGTCACTACCGATCAGGGTGCCAGTCCGGCGATCGCGCGACCCGGTCGCTCGCTGACGGGCTGGGCCTGGTTCTCGATCACGGCTCGTGGGGTGGGTGGACCGGCCGCTGAGGACGCTCAGGAACCGGTGGGGTAGGGCGGTGGCTCCGTCGCGCGATCCCACAGCTGTTGGTCGGCGATCTGGAGCAGCATCTCGCCGAGCATGTCCGGGGTGACCTCGAGCACGCGCCACAGCTCGATGGTGTTGCCGACATCGGTCGTCCAGCGGGCGAGCACCTCGTCGTCGTCGCGGTCGAGCTCGATGAACAGCGTCCGCGCCGGGGACAGCTGGCGGGTCGAGATCTTGGCGATGTACTCCTCCCCGGTCGACGTCCAGCCGGTGCGCACCACGAACTGGTCCGGCGCCGAAGCCTTGAGCTGATCGACCAGGTTCTGGCACGACGACGCCAGCTCCGCGTGCCGTTCGTTGCGCGACTTCGCCAGCTCGGCCTGGCGTTGGTGTTCCTGCTCCTCGGCCCGCCGCTGCGCCTGGTCCATCTCATCCTCGGCGCGCGCGCGTTGCGCCGCCAGCTCCGCGTTGCGCGTCAGGCGGGCCTGCAGGTTCTCCTCGAAGTCGGTCATCGGTTGGTTCCTCTCGGGCGGCGTCGGTGGCCCATCGTTCCACTCGGTACCATGCTGGCAGTTGTCCGTGTCGGTTTGTGACCGCGCAGTTCCAAGGAGGCGGCCGGGTGTCCGACGTGCTTGCCGTGTGCGCCGCCGCACAGTCGGCGTCCCCGACGCTGGCCCGCACCTCGACGTCGCAGCGTAACGCGGTGCTCGACCAGATGGCGGCGCGCATCGACGGTACGCACGACGAGATCCTCGCAGCCAACGCCGAGGATCTCGACGTCGGCGTAGCCTCCGGCCTGTCGACGGCGATGCAGGATCGCCTGCGCCTCGACCAGGACCGGCTGCATGGCATCGCCGGTGGGTTGCGGGCGTTGATCGACGCCGCCGATCCACTTGGACGGGTGGTCCGCGGGTTCACGCTGCCCAACGGGCTCGACGTCCGGCAGGTGACGGTGCCGCTGGGCGTCATCGCGATGGTCTACGAGGGTCGGCCCAACGTCACAGTCGACGCGGCCGGCCTGGCCATCAAGAGCGGCAACGCGTGCGTGCTGCGCGGCTCGTCGTCGGCGATCCACTCGAACACAGCGTTCACGCGCCTGCTGCGTGACGCGCTGCATGCCTGCGACCTGCCCGAGGACTGCGTGTGCCTGATCTCGGACACGAGTCGCGACTCGGTCAAGCAGCTGGGACGCGCCCGCGGGCTGGTCGACCTGCTGATCCCACGTGGGGGAGCGGGCCTCATCCAGGCCGTGGTCTCCGACTCGCAGGTGCCGGTCATCGAGACCGGCGTCGGCAACTGCCACGTCTACGTCGACCGCGCCGCCGATCTGCAGATGGCGGTGCGCATCGCGACCAACGCCAAGGTGAGTCGTCCCAGCGTGTGCAACGCGGCGGAGACGCTGCTGGTCCACCGCGACATCGCCGACGAGTTCCTGCCGCTGGTCGGCGCTGCGCTGGACGACGCCGGGGTGGTGCTGCGGGGCGACGAGGCCACCCGGGCACGCATCCCCGCCGAACCGGCCGCCGGCGACGACTGGGACGCCGAGTACCTCGACCTCGTGCTGGCGGTCGCCGTGGTCGATGACCTCGACGCGGCCGTCGCGCACATCGCCAGGCACGGTACCCGCCACACCGAGGCCATCGTCAGCGATGATCGGGCGGCGGCCCGCCGCTTCGTGGCCGCTGTCGACGCCGCGGCGGTCATGGTCAACGCGTCGACCCGTTTCACCGACGGCGGCGAGTTCGGCTTCGGCGCCGAGATCGGCATCTCGACGCAGA
>JAHWKT010000130.1 GCA_019347695.1 Actinomycetota bacterium
GGCAACCATTGAGCTTGGTGGGACCTCGTTCGACGCGCCGCTGGTCGTGGGGACCGAAGGTGAACGCGGACTCGACGTCCGCAAGTTGCGATCCGACACGGGGCTGATCACCTACGACCCGGGCTACGCCAACACCGGCAGCGTGCAGAGCTCGATCACGTTCATCGACGGTGAGGAGGGCGTGCTGCGGTACCGCGGCTACCCGATCGAGGAGCTGACCGACGCGAGCTTCCTCGGCGTCTCGTACCTGCTGATCCACGGCGAACTGCCTACCTCTGATGAACTGGAACGGTTCCGACGCAACATCACGCGACACACGCTGCTGCGCGAGGACATGCGCCCCTTCTTCGACGCGTTCCCGCCGGACGCCCATCCGATGGCCATCCTCGCGTCGGCGACCAATGCGCTGTCGACGTTCTATCAGGACCACTACGACCCGAGCGACCCGGAAGACGTCGAGATCTCGATCTACCGGCTGATGGCCAAGCTGCCGACGGTGGCGGCCTGGTCGTACAAGCGGTCGATCGGGCAGCCCTACATCTACCCGAACAACGAACTGGGCTACGCGGAGAACTTCCTGTCCATGATGTTCGCCGTGCCGGCCGAGCCCTATGTCTGCGACCAGGATGTCGCAGACGCGTTGGAAATGCTGCTGATCCTGCACGCCGATCACGAGCAGAACTGCTCGGCGTCGACCGTGCGCATGGTCGGCTCGAGCCACCTGAACCTGTTCGGGTCGATCTCTGCCGGAATCACGGCGTTGTGGGGTCCACGCCACGGCGGCGCGAACCAGGACGTCGTCCAGACCCTGATGCACATCGAGCAGTCAGACGACGACGTCGACGCGTTCGTCGCTCGTGCGAAGGACTCCGAGGACCCGTTCCGCCTGCCGGGATTCGGCCACCGCGTCTACAAGAACTACGACCCGCGGGCGCGGATCATCAAGGAAACCGCCGACAAGATCGTCAGCAAGCTGGTCGGCGAGGATCCGTTGTACGACGTCGCACAGCGGCTGGAAGAGGTCGCCCTGAACGACGACTTCTTCGTCGAACGCCGGCTGTACCCCAACGTCGACTTCTACTCGGGTCTGATCTACCGCGCCATGGGCATACCGCTGCCGATGTTCCCGGTGCTGTTCGCCCTGGGCAGGCTGCCCGGGTGGATCGCACAGTGGAAGGAGATGACGGAGGATCCGCACACGCGGATCAACCGGCCACGCCAGATCTACACCGGGCCGGCCGAACGCGAGTACGTGCCCCTCGACCAGCGCTGACGGACCCACCGCCGCTGCGGGGAGGCTTGCTCAGCCAAGCACGGTGCGCAGCGCCGACAGCGTCACCGACGCCTGCGCCAGATCGGTGACGTCGTCGTCCTCGGCGATCGCGGCGAGCAGGCTCCACACGCGCTCGACCTGCAGGGTACGGTCGTCGAGCAGTTCGCGGACCGCATCTGCGCCGGCGGCGTCCGGTGCGACGTCCATGGCCTGGCGCGTGACGAGCCTGCGCATGCCGTGCAGCTCGTCGAGCAGCGTCTTGTGTTCCCACTGCTGCCAGCGGCCCTCCGGCACGATGGCCTCGATCCGCTCCTGGACGCGCTCGAGCGGCAGCTCCTTGCCGACCTGGACGAACGCGGCGGCGACCTGCTCGACGTCGCGGTCGCGCTCGGCGGCGATCTCGGCGACGTCGGGCACGTACGCGAGATCGGGCCGCCCGACCAGCCGCCAGGCGACGGCTTCGTCGACGCCCTCCTCGACGACCGCCTCGACCAGCGACCGACGCTGCGCGGCGACGCCCGGCGGCGGATCGCTCGGCCACATCCCGTCGAGCTCCAGGAACGCCGCGCGGTCGCGGTCGATCCGATCCTGCAGGTCGTCGGGCAGCCGTTGGGAGGCGTAGCGCCGCGTGTAGAGCGCCACCAGGCGGTCGATCGGCTGCTTGAGCTGCAGCTGCAGGCCCGGCTCGAGCTGGTCGTCCATCGCGGTGATGCGTTGCCAGTCGTCGGCCGCGCCGCTTACCTGCCGGGCGATCCAGTAGGCGCCGGCGATCTGCGCGGGGCCGATGCCGAGTTGGTGCACCGTTCGGCCGACCGAGGTGATGCCCAGGTTGTTGATCAGATCGTTGGCGAGCAGCATGGCGATGAGCTCGTCACGCAACCGGTGCGCGCCGAGGAGCTCGGAGAACCGGTCGCTGATGGCCTCGGGGAAGTAGCCCTCGATGAGGACGGCCAGCGCCGACTGTTCGGGCAGCGCACTACTGGTCAGCCGTGCGGCCAGATCCGACTTCGCGTACCCCATCAGCAGTCCGAGCTCGGGCCGCGTCAGGCCGCCACCTGCCTGCTCGCGGCGTTCGATCTCCTCGGTGTCGGGCAGCGCCTCGACCGCGCGGTCCAGGCGACCCGCCGTCTCCAGGTCGAACATCAGCTGCTCGTAGCTGTCGAGCTCCGTCGCGCTGCAGCTCCACTCCTCGCTGATCAGCCTGGTCTGTGCGTCCACGTCGTCGAGCACCCGCTCGGCAACGTCGTCGGTGACCGCGGCCAGCACCTCGTCGCGCTCGTCGGCCGCCAGGACGCCCGCGTCGATGGCCTGCCCGAGCAGGATCTTCAGGTTGACCTCACGGTCGGACGTGTCGACGCCGGCGGCGTTGTCGATGGCGTCGAGGTTGATGCGGCCGCCGCGTCGGGCGTACTGCATGCGACCCCGTTGCGTCACCGCGAGGTTGCCACCCTCACCGATGACCCGGGCACCGACCTCGTCACCGTTGATGCGCACGGCGTCGTTCGCACGGTCGCCCACGTCGACGTCGCGCTCCGACGACGCCTTCACGAACGTGCCGATGCCGCCCGCGAACAGCAGGTCGGCGGGCGCGCACAGCAGCGCCCTGATCAGCTCGGGCGGCGTCAGGGTCTCCTCGTCGCTGCGGATCAGCGAGCGGATCTCGTCGGTCAGCTCGATGCGCTTGGATGACCGCGACCACACGCCACCGCCGGCGCTGAGCACTTCGCGGTCGTAATCCTGCCAGGTCGCTCCCGGCAGGTCGTACAGCCGCTGCCGCTCGTCGAACGACGCCGTCGGATCGGGGTCCGGGTCGATCATGACGTCGCGGTGGTCGAACGCTGCGACCAGTTTGACCGCGCGGCTGCACAGCATCCCGTTGCCGAACACGTCGCCGGACATGTCGCCGATGCCGATGATGGTGATGGGTTCGGTCTGGACGTCGATGCCCAGCTCGCGGAAGTGCTGCCGCACCGCGACCCAGGCGCCGCGGGCGGTGATACCCATCTGCTTGTGGTCGTAGCCCGACGAGCCGCCGGACGCGAACGCGTCACCGAGCCAGTAGCCGTACTCCGCGCTGATCGTGTTGGCGACGTCGGACAGCGCCGCCGTGCCGCGGTCGGCGGCGACGACGAGGTAGGCGTCCTCACCGTCGTGACACCGCACGCCGTCGGGGTCGCGGACCTCACCGTCGACGATGTTGTCGGTCACGTCGAACAGCCCGCGGATGTACGACTCGTACTGTCGCCGCACCTCGTCGCGCACCCCGTCCTCGGGCACGCCGCGCTTCAGCACGAAGCCGCCCTTCGAGCCGGCTGGCACGATGACCGCGTTCTTGATCATCTGGGCCTTCATGAGGCCCAGCACCTCGGTCCGGAAGTCCTCCTGCCGGTCGCTCCATCGGACCCCACCGCGAGCGACAGGCCCTCCGCGCAGGTGGATGCCCTCCATCTGTGGGCTGTACACGAAGATCTCACGGTACGGCACCGGCTTGGACAGCCCGGGTATCCGCTCGGAGTCGAACTTCAGCGCGATCCGCGGCGGGCGGGGGTCGCGATAGCGGTTCGTGCGGACCGTGGCGTCGATCAGCTCGAGGTAGCCGCGAAGGATCCGGTCCTGGTCGAGCCGGCTGACCTTCTCGAGCTCCGACAGCAGCCACCCGCGGCTGTCGGCCATGCGCCGCTCGGCGTCGGGGATGTCCGGTCGGAACCGCACGACGAAGTACTCCATGAGCGCGCGGGCGATCTCGGGATGCTCACACAGCGCGTCGTTCTGGAACTGCTCGGTGAACGTGGTGCCGACCTGGCGCCGGAACTGCCGGTACGCGCGAATCACCGCGACGTCGCGCCAGTGCAGCCCGGCGAGCAGCACCAGCCGGTTCAGGGAGTCGGCCTCCGCCCGACCGGTCCAGATCGCCTCCGCCGCGCGGGCGAGCCGGGCGCCGTCGTCGGACACGTCGAAGTCGGCGACGGCTCCGAGGCGGACACCGTAGTCATGGATGCGATGCTCGACCAGCTCGTCGTCGGACCGCCCGTCCGCCTCGGCGTCGCGCAGGACGTGCGGCACCGACTCGATGACCACCATGCCGAGGCTCTCGAGGATCGGGACGAAGCGCGACAGCTCGACGGCGGGTCCGCGGCGGTACAGCTTGAACCGCAGGCTGGGCGTCGGCCCGCCGAGCCGCCGATCGGTGACCTCGACGCGCATCCGCACGTCGCTGTCCCCGGTGGCGAGCGCGGCCAGCTCGACACAGTCGGTGACCGCCTCCGCCGGCGTGATGCTGTCGCGGTAGGTCGCGGGGAGGCGGTCGGCCCACGCCTGCACCGCAGCGGTCTCGTCGGCCGAGCCGGCCGCCTCCACCGTCCGTTCCACCCACGTCCGACTGAGTGCGCGGATCTCCGCGATCAGCTGCGGCGTCAGCGCCGGCAGATCGACGTCGGCGTCCTGTCCGAACGGCACGACATAGGTCAACAACGCCTCCTCCTCGTGGAACCCGACGAAGGGCTCCACCGGCGCACAGTCCATGCAGTCGGCGATCCGCGCGTCGATCTGGCGACGCAGGGACACGTCGAACCGCGCGTGGGAGAGCGCCACGACGATGACCGCGGCCGCCGACGGCTCATGGTCCCACGACACCACCCGCACGGTGCCGCGCTCATCGCGCACGAGCGTGTCAAAGACGTCGGCGAGCGTCGCCGCGTCAGCCGTGAACAGCGCATCCTTGGGCAGCGCCTCCAGCACCGAGCGCAGCATCCGCTCGTCGTGGGAGTGCGCGACGATGTCCTCGCCCGCCGCGACCTCGTCGACCCACCGGCGCAGCACGGGGATGGTGGTGACCGGCTCGGTCGTCGCCTTCCGTGCGAACAGCCCCACGATCCGGTGCACCGTGTGGCCCGCCGACCCGTCGACGCGGACGACCACGTCGACCATGCGCTCGCTGCGGTGCACGGTGCTGCGCTTGTGCGTCAGCGACACCCGTAGTGGTGGCCCCTCGGCGGCCACCGGGCCCGCGACCGTCGTGGCGACCTCGCCGCCGTCAGCCTCGGCGCGGTCGAACACGCCGAGCGCCGTGGCGGGCAGCGGCGTCAGGGTGCCGTCGTCCGCCGTGTACTCGATCGCTCCGAGGAATACGTAGTGGTCATCGAGCAGCCAGCGCAGCAGCGCCGCGGCCTCGCGGTCGTCAGACGTGTCGCCGAGGCTGTCGATCACCTGCTCGACGCGAGCGCACATGGCTGCGAAATCGCCGGTGGCGCGCTGCACGTCGGCGAGCACGTCGCGCAACGACGCCTGCAGCTCCTCGAGGCCGTCGGCGTCGAGGCGACGATCCAGTTCGATGTGGATCCACGTGTGCCGCTCGTCAGCGCCGCGCGCGGGGCACAGCCGGCGGATCGCGCCGTCGTCGTCGCGTTCCACGCCGAACTCGGGGTAGGCGTGGTTGACCATGCCCAGTCCTGCGAGTTCCAGGTGACGGGCGCTCGTCGACATCAGAAACGGTGCGTCGTCGACCGCGACGGCGACCATGGTGCCGCCCGCGCCGTCGGGGTTGTAGACCTCGAGCGCGAGCGCGCCCGGCTCGCGTCGGGCGATCAGACGGGCGCCCGCCGCCACCACCGCGGCGCGGGTGTCGGGATCGGTGGGCAGGCCGTAAGGGTGACGACGCACGACCGTGCGTGCGAGATCGGCGCCCACCGCGCGCACCGGCGGGTCCAGGCGCGCCTCGACCTCACCGACGAGGTCAGCCGGCTGCAGCGTCTGGCTCACCGGCCACCCGGTTGTCCGTCAGCTACGAACGACGCATGCACCTGTCGGGTGGGGTTGTCGACGTTGGGATCGACGAAGACGATCGACTGCCAGGTGCCGAGCACGGGTCGGCCGCCCACGACCGGCAGCGTCAACGACGGCGAGACCAACAGCGGCACCACATGGTCGCCGCCGTGTCCCCGGCTGCCGTGGCGGTGTGTGTAGATGTCATCGTCGCGTGGAAGGAGCCGGCGCAGCGCCTCTTGCGCATCGTGCTCGCTGCCGGAGCCGGTCTCCATCAGCCCGAGGCCGGCCGTGGCGTGCTGCGCGAGCAGGTTGCACAGGCCGTCACCGCGCCCACGCAACCATTCCGCGACCCGCTCGGTGATGTCGATGATGCGGAACTGCTCACCCGTGTCGATCTGCAACGTGGTGGTGTCCATCGTGTGGCTTGTACCACGGGCCGGACACGGCCACACCGACGTTGTCGCCGGCACCGCCCCGGCGGGCCTGCTCGAGCAGCGCGCAAACCGCGCGGTAGGGGGTGGTGGCACCGTCGATCGCCTGCGCTGCGACGACCGCCGCAGGCGCATTCTCCGGCAGGTAGTCGGTGTAGCCGTCGCTCGCGACCGTGACCCACGCCGAGAACGGCAGGTCCACGCGGCCTCGCGCCAATGTCCGGCGCATGCCCGCGGCGTCGACGCGGTCGCCAAGAAACCAGCGGGTCGCGGCCGGCAACGCCCGGTGGTCGGCACCGTCGATGATCAGCAACGCGGAGTCACCGACGCCGAACCACTGCAGCGCTGTCGCGGTCCGCAACGCGACGACCAGCGTCGTGCGTGACCGAGGACCGGGGGCGCTGACACGCGTGGCGATCCGGCGCTCGATCTGTACGGCGACGTCGATCACCTCTTCGTCCGCGAGGTCGGCCGGTGGTGGATCGACACCGAGCAGGTCGACGGCGGCGCCGACCGCGAGGTGCGACGCCTCCACGCCGTTGTGCCCATCGGCGACGACGAGCAGGTGCGCCCGCGGGCCGACGACGGCCGCCACGACGTCCTCGTTGGGGTCGACGTAGGCGTAGGGCTTGGGCCGCCACCCCCGTGCGAGGCCCAGCGCGATCGCGCCGTCGCCGAGCACAGCCGTCGCCACCGCGCCCGGCGGCTGGTGATCGCGACCGAACAGCGTGTGGGCGGACGGCGCGGTGGCCGGTGGATCAGCGATGCGATCTACTTTGCGGGGCATCATGGGGACATGTCCTCCGGGGATCTATCCACGTCGTCGCGCGTTACACGCGGCGCCGCACTCGCCAAGCTGTCGGCGTCGACGAGCGCGGACTATCTGCGGTCCCGACTGCGCGGTCGATCCGGTGACGGTCAGCTGCGGTTCCACGCTGCGACGGCGGACCGCATGCTCGAGCTGCTGGGCTCCATGAAGGGCGCGGCGATGAAGATCGGGCAGCTGGCCAGTTTCGTCGATCTCGATCTGCCGCCGGATGCGCAGGCGGCCTATCACGACGTGCTCGCGGACCTGCGCGACTCGGCGCCGCCCGCCGACCCGGACACCATCCGGCAGGTCGTCACCGAGCAGTTCGGCGCACCGGCGCACGAGGTGTTCGCCCACTGGGGCGATGCGCCGCTGGCGAGTGCGAGCATCGGTCAGGTGCACCGCGCCACTCTCGTCGACGGCACGCAGGTCGTCGCCAAGGTCCAGTACCCGGGTGTCGCCGAGGCGATCGAGTCGGATCTTGCCAACGCCGAGCTGTTCGCACCGGTGGCGCGCATGATCTCACCGAACCTGCGCATCGGACCACTGATGGACGAGCTGCGCGACCGGATGGTCGACGAGCTCGACTACCAGCGCGAGGCGCAGTACCAGGCGGCGTTCCACGAGCGCTATGACGGCCATCCCTTCATCGCCGTTCCAAAGGTGTTCTCCGAATACTGTCGGCCGCGGATCATCGTGAGTGAGTACGTCGACGCCGCCAACTTCGACGAGATGCTGCGCAGCAGCACCGAGGCGCAGCGGCAGCGCTACGGCGAGATCATCTACCGGTTCGTGTTCGGATCGCTGCACCGGTTCCGGCTGTTCAACGGCGATCCGCATCCGGGGAACTACCTGTTCGACGCAGCCGGTCGCGTCGTGTTCCTCGACTTCGGCAGCGTCAAGCTGTTCTCGTCGGCGACCCGCGACGCGATCCGTCGGCAGTTGCGCGCGGTGCGCGACGGCGATGTGCCGCGGCTGATGGGTCTGCTCGACGACGCCGGGTTCCTCCCGGCCAACGGAGCGCGCGTCGACGCGGACGCGCTGACGGCGTGGTTCCGGATGTTCAACCGTCCGATCCTCGAGGATCGGGAATGGACGTACACGCCGGAGTTCGCTCGCGAGGTGATCCGCTCGACCACCGATCCGCGGGCCGGTTACCTCGATCTGCTCCGGCAGCTCAACCTGCCGCCCGACTACCTGCTGCTCAACCGGATCCAGTGGGGGGTCAACTCGATCCTGGGACGGCTGTCGGCCACGGCCAACTGGTACCGCATCAGCGACGAGCTCATGGATCAGGGGCCGTCGGCGACGCCACTCGGTGCGCAGGAGGCGCCGTTCATCGCCGCGTCGACCTTCCGCGCCTGACCCCGTCGAGCGGCGGTGCTACCGGGCGTTCTCGTCGTCCCACGGTGCGAACGGCGGGTCGATCAGCCGCTGCCCCCGCGCGAGCCCGGAGATCCGTTCGGCCTCCTCGTCGCTGAGCTCGATGTCCAGCGCCGCGAAGTTCGACTCGATGTGCTCCGGCGACGTCGCCTTGGGGATCGCCGCGACCCGCTCCTGGTGCACCAGCCACGCCAGGACGACCTGCGCCGGGTCTGCGTCGTGTGCCGTGGCGACGTCGCGCAGCGTGGCGTCGTCGAAGACTTCTCCGCGGGCCAGCGGTGAGTACGCCGTGAGCAGGAAGTCGTGCCGCTCGGCCAGCTTGCGCATCTCTTCCTGACCGAGGAACGGGTGGTACTCGACCTGGTTCGCGAAGATCGGCGCGTGCGCGACGGCACGTTCGATCTGCTCGGTTATGAAGTTGCTGACGCCGACGTGGCGCACCTTGCCCTCGTCGCGGAGCTCGAGCATGGCGTCCAGCGTCGTCTCGAACGGCACGCCACCGACCGGCCAGTGGATCAGCAGCAGATCGACGTACTCTGTCTGCAGCTTGCGGAGGCTGTCCTCGGTGGTCGAGCGGACGTCGTCCGGCGCATGCGCGTCGTTGTCGAGCTTGGTGGTCAGGAAGATGTCGCCCCGGTCGACGCCGCTGGCGGCCAGTGCGGCACCGACGCGGTCCTCGTTGCCGTACATCTGCGCCGTGTCGATGTGGCGGTAGCCGACCTCGAGCGCGGTGGACACGCCGCGCTCGCAGTCGTCGCCCTCGAGCTGGAACGTGCCGAAGCCGAGCGACGGAACCTGTACGCCGCGGACCATGACCGTGTGCATGGATGCTGCTCCTCGAGCTTGCAGACGTCAGAACTGACCGTCCCAGCTCTACCCGGAAGGGTCGGGCAGCAACACACGCGGTGTCGCCCGCGATGCGTCACCCCGTGTGCACCGGGCGGCAGGCGAGAGCCAGCGACCAGCGGCCGCCTGATGGGTCAGGCGGCTGCGGGGGACGTGGGTGCCACCGCCCCCTTGGGCGACGGTCCATACTGGTTCGCACCGGGCTCGCTGTCCAGGCACATGAAGACCAGCACGACGATCGCGCCGACCAGCGGCACGAGGGTCAGCAGCAGCCACCAGCCGCTGCGACCGGTGTCGTGCAGACGGCGGACGCTGACCGCCAGCGCGGGGATGAACACCGCCAGGGTGTACAGCGGGCTGAGCAGGGAGACGTCGAGCGCGCCGTCGATCAGGCCGAGCGCGATGGCGATGACCACGTTGATCAGCGTGAAGTACCAGTACTCGCGGCGGCGCGCGCGCCCCTCGAAGTGGGCGTAGCTGCGCAGAACCTTCAGATACCACTCCATGCTCGTGCTCCCATGGGTCGACGACACAGCGGCCGACGCCGTCGGTGGAGCGGGCGCCAACGCTGCACTCGTCGGCGGGAACGACGTGTGCTTGCACGGTCCAGGCGTTCTACCGCCGCCGCGGCGCCGCCCCGAGATCTGGATGTCGGTCTGCTGTTCGCGGACCGACACGATGCCGACGTCATCGGCGCTGTCAGCGATCTGATCGCACTCGTGCACAGCGATGCCCTCGGCGTCATGGACCTCACGCGGGCCGGTGTGCTGGCGCGATCGGAAGCGCTGGGTACGGGCGAACCCCCCTACGAGCGCCGCCCAGGGCATCTTCGCGAAACAGCAGATGCGGGCGCTCGGCCAGAGGATGGAGAACGGATGGCTGTTCGACCTCCAACTGGCCGCGCTCGAGCAACGATGACAAGCCCGCTGAATCCCCCGACGGTCGTCGCGCGACTTCGTCTGATGACGGAGGCGATCGAGGATCTCGCGACACTCGGCGAGGTCACGATCTCACCGGGTCCTTTGACAAGGCAGCGGCGGTCGGCCTGCTGCCGGCCGAGCTCGCGGCGCGGCTCCGGCGGTCGGTGGGGATGCGCAACGCGATCGTGCACGCGTACGTCGACCTGGACTTCGAACGCGTCGCGAACGCCGTTCCACTCGCCATCAAGGATTACGGCGGGTACGTCGACGCCGTCACGAGGTTCCTCGCCGAGCGGCGGCGACACGAGGACCGCGCCGAGTGATACGAACAACCCGGGCCTCCCACCAACATGCTCGGGCGTGCGTCACGGGCCACGTGGAGGCCGGGGCGGGAATCGAACCCGCGGATAAGGGCTTTGCAG
>JAHWKT010000131.1 GCA_019347695.1 Actinomycetota bacterium
GCCCACGATCTTCCTCGTGTGCCGCGGCGTAGGCGACGATGGGCAGCGCCACGAGCGGCACGAGCACGACCGGCAGCCGGGCGACCGCGGAGACTTCGAGCACCAGGTCGAGACCGCCGCCCCACCGCCAGACGAGCGACGGCTGGGTGACGGCGGCCCACACCGCCACGGCGAGGTCGAGCGTGACCGCGGCGCCCGCCGCGCCGCCGAGCGACGCTCGCGTCCGTGCACGCGACGCCCACAACCCGCCACCGGCGAGCACGGGAAGCCACACGAGCACGAGCAGCATCTGGGAGTCAGCCCTTCATCGAGGCGATGCCCTCGGTCATGTCGGCCTGCCGCGCGCGGTAGACCGCCACGACCAGCGCGAAGCCGATCGCCATCTCGATCGCCATCACCGCCATCGCGATGATGACCAGCACCTGTCCCTTCGGCGCGCCGCCGCCGGCGTACGCCCACAGCCCCCCGGCCGCCAGGATCGCGCCGTTGACCATCAGCTCGATGCCCATCATCAGCATCACGAACGACTGCTGCGACAGCGCCCCCCACACACCGATGCCGAGCAGCACGGCCGCGACCAGCAGCACCGTCTCCAGGACCATCTCAGTGCCCTCCGTGATGGTGATGGCCGCCACCGCCGTCGCCCACCAGGTCATCCTCCGGCCGGTGGTCGCCACCGGGCTCGAGCGGCGGCGCGACCGACCCTGCCGTGCCGTCGCCGTACCGACCCCGCGCGGCCGAGAGGATCACCGCGCAGACCATCGTGGCCAGCAGCGTCACCCCGGCTGACTCGAACACCAGCATCGAACCGCCGAGCAGCTCCGTGCCCAGCGCCCGGATCGTCTCCGCGGCGGGATCGACCGGGGCGTCGGGGAAGTCGACGACCACCGCCACCAGGCCCAGGCCGGCGGTGGTGACGACACCGGCGACCGCCGCCAGGCGCGGCTGGTGGACCATCTCCATCGGGTTCAGCCCGGCGGGGTTCATCATGAACATGACCATGAACAGCGCCATGACCACCATCTCGACCGTCATCATGAACAGCAGTGCCGTCCCGAGGTACTCGGCGAGCAGCAGCACGAGGATCGCGCCGACGTTGAGGAACGACGCGAGCAGCAGGAACGACGCCCGCACCATCGAGTCGGTGCGAAAGACCCGGTAGCCGCTCCACACCGCGGCGAGCGCGAAGACCCAGAACGCGACGTCGACCCCGGTCACAGCGACGCCATCCCCGCGATGACCAGGTCGAGAAAGGCCAGCGGCAGCAGCACAGTCCACGCCCACCGCACGAACCGCTCGGGGCTGACCCGCGCGATCACATGCCGCGCGCCAACGAGCACGGTGGCGACGCCGGCGGTCTTGAGCGCCATCCACACCGCCGCCGGCAGCACCGGGCCGTGCCAACCGCCGAGGAACACGGCCGCGGATGCGGCGGAGAAGGCGATCAGCATGGCCGCCCGCGCGGCCGACCAGGCAAGGTGCTGCATTCCGCTGTCCTCGGCCGCGCCGCCACCGGCGAGGTCGGTCGAGTCGACCACGTCGAGCGGTCCGAGGAAGGTCACGCCCGCGGCGACGATCAGGAACAGCGGCAGGCCCAGCGGCTGCCGGATGACGTTCCACAGCCCGGCCTGGGACTCGACGATCGCGCCGATCGACATTGACTCGGCGGGGATCGCGGCGGCGATCAGCACGAACATGCTCAACAGCTCGTACGACAGCGCGACGCCGACGAACCGGTAGCCCGCGATCAGCGGCAGCGGCGCGTTCGGCGCCCAGCCGTGCAGGAAGATGGCGACGATCGCCAACGCCTCGGCGGCGCCGAACACCACGATCCCCGTCCGCACGTCGGTGACGGCCACGCCGGGCGCCAACGGGACGACCGCGAGCGCCGCGGCGGCCAACCCCGCGTACGCGGCCGGCGCGAGCACCCACAGGATGCGATCCGGGGCTTCGGTCGTGACCGGCTGCCGGGTCACCGCGACCGCGACCGCGCGCAGCGGCGCGGCAAGCGCCTCGCCGGCCGACACCATCCATCCGGCGACGACGGCCGAGACGAGACGGTCGACGACGGCCACGCCGTACACACCGACGGTCAGCACCGCGACGACCAGCGCCACGGCGACGACGGGTGGCAGGGTGGTCACCGCGTCGCTCACGCCGCCACCGCCGGCCGGAGCACGCCCGGCAGCTCGAGGCTGACCAGTGTCGACACCGCGTCGGTCAGCGTCACGCCGACGAGCAGCCCCGCCAACGCCGCGTCGTCCGACGGTGCGGGCTCGAGCGCACGCGGCACCACACCGTCGCGCAGCGCGGCGACGATCGCGGCGAGGCGCTGGCGCCAGCGGTCCGACGCGTCGGCGCCGTCGACGGCGCCGACGCCACGCAGGCTGCGCAGCACCCCTGTCGCCGTCACCAGACGGGCCAGCCGGTCGGCGGAGCGGTCCGCTGCGACGTCGCCCACGGCGACCTGCGACGCCAGGTGGGCGGCGCGACCGGCCAGCGCGTCGAGGCCCTCGACGTGCAGTGCGTGGGCGAGCCAGTGCAGGCCTCGGCGTGCCGCCGCCGCGGGAGTTGCCGGGTCACCCGGCGCGGCGTGATCCACGACCGGCGGCGCGGCACGGTCGACCGCGACGTCCTGCAGCACCTCACCCTGCAACGTGACGTCGAGGGTCAGGCCGGGCGGCAGCGGATCGAGGAAGGGCCCGAGCGTGAGGTGCAGCTGATCCAGCGCGAGCCCGTCGCGATCGTCGCCGGTCATCGCCATGGGCCGCCCGTACGGCGTGCCGCCCATCATGCCCTCGCCGCCCTGGCCGAACGGTCCGACGCCCCGCCACTCGGTGGGTTCCTCGTCGGGCAGCAGGTCGGCCTGCGCACGCGTCGGGTCGGCAAGGATCGACGCGTGCGCCCTGCCCACTGCCGACACGACCTCGTCGGCGCTACCGTCGACCACCGCCAGGGCGGGAATCGCCGGACCCGTGCCGGGCGCCCGCCAGACGACGACCGCGCGGGGCCGTGGAAGCTGGTCGTGCACGCGGCGCAGCGCCTCGCCGTGCCCCGCGAGGATGGTCCCGGCGACGAGCAGCACCGCCGCGTGCCGCGGCGTTGCCGCCAGCCGGATCCGCGGGTCGCCGCGCAGCTCCTGTACCGCACCCCACGCGTCAACGCCGGCGACAGCGAACACGGGCGTCGGCGCGTCAGCCGCCAGTCGCGCGAGCCAGCTCACTGCCACCGGAACGCACCTTCGCGCCACGCATAGACGACACCGACCGACAGGATGGCCAGGAACATGCCCATCTCGACGAGTGCCTTGAGCCCCTCCTCGACGTAGACCACCGCCCACGGGTACATGAACATCATCTCCATCTCGAAGGCGATGAACAGCAGGGTCATCGGGTAGTAGCGCACGTGGAAGCGACTCCACGCATGCGTCTCGGGCTGCGATCCACCGAGCACCGGGACGCGCTGCGGCGCGGTGGACATGGCGCCGGCGGCGCGGCGCGCGAGCACCACGCAGGCCGCGGTGGCCAGCGTGGCCGCGGCGGTGACCGTCAGGCCGGCCAGGAAGGCGCTGAGCATCACCCGCCCCGTCTCATCCGACGCCTCACCCGCTACCCGCCGATGCGTCGCCGCCGCGGGCGATCACCTCGAGCACCGCCGGCATCGCCGGATCGGCCAACCGGTAGTAGATGACGCGGCCATCCCGACGGTTGGCGACCACCCCGGCCGTGCGCAGCAGGCGCAGCGCGTGCGACACCGTGGAATCGGACACGTCGAGGACCAGTGACAGGTCCCCGACGCACAGCTCGCCGACGGCATGCAAAGCCGACACGATACGCGCCCGGACCGGGTCCGCCAGCAGCCGCAACATCGCGGCCACCCGCTCGGCGTCATCGCGTTCGAGCACCTGTGCGCGCGCGTCGGCGACGCGCGCGGCGTCGATCGGATGCTCGTGGTCGAGGGGCACCGCGTCAGTATACGCACATCTTCACAGACGTGCAGATGTACAATCGTCGCCGTCCGCACGGCGCCGCGAAGTTCTCCATGTACCCGGTCGGCACGAGCACGGGTCGCGCCGTCGTCGAGCAGCTCGGCAACGAACTCGATCCGAGCGTCGAGCATGGGATTGCCGACCGGCTGTTCCGGCAGCGCCACGGGTGTTGAACACCAGGTGCTTCACGCCCGCCTTGCGGAGCGCGTCGACCGCCGCGCGCTCGGCGCCCGCGCCATCGGGTCCGCCGAGCGACATCGGCAGGTGCAGGAAGGCGAGTCGGGCGCCGTCCGCGGCACTCGCGAGCGCGTCGGCGTCGTGCAGATCCGCCGCGACAGGCTGAGCGCCCCGGTCAGCGAGCTGTTGCGCCGCGCTGCTGGCAGGATCGCGGGTCACCGCCCGCACCCCGGGCGCCGTCGCCGAGCAGCTGTCCGTCAACGAATCGACCGCGAGCCGGCTCGTTGACGCGACCGTCCGAGCCGGCCTAATCGACCGTGGCCGCTCGGAGCACGACGCGAGACGTGTCGTGCTCGCGCTCACCGAGCAGGGCCGCCAGCTGTGCGACCGCGCCCTGCGGTACCGGTTGGAGTACCTGTCCGACCTGCTCGATGACTGGTCACCCGACGACCGCGCTGCGTTCGCACGGCTGCTCGGCCGGTTCGCCGAGGCCGTCCATCCCCGACGCCGAACCTGACGCACACCTGACGAACGACGGTGCCGTCCGCGGTCGATTGCGCGTCGGCCACCTGGCGCAACAGCTGACGCTGGACACCGACCTGCGGTCGACGACGTGCTCGGCATCAGCCCACAACGACGTGCACTGCGGGCGGTCGAGGCCGGCACCGTGACCGAGCGAGCGGTGGAGGACGCCGCCGCGGCGGTCGCGACGACGTCGCGATCCGCGTGTCGCTGCACGACACGTTCGTGCCGTCCCGGCGGATCGTCGTCAATTGCCGCGGGGTCACGCCGTGACCGCGGACACCGACGACCGGGAGCGCCCGCTGTAGTCCGCGCCGGTCAACCTCACCGTGCGCGGACCCGAACGCATCGCGCTGCTCGGTGACAACGGCGCAGGCAAGACGACGCTGCTGCGCTTCATCGCCGGTCTGGCACACCCCGCCGCCGGGACCGTGTCGGTCGGCGTCGCCGGCATCGGCCACCTCCCATAACGGCGCGACCTGCTGACGACGGTTCGCGCAGGCGATGGATGGCGTCGACGGCGATCATAACCGCGATGTCGAGGGTGACCCCTAGCGCGTGCAGGTGAGCGGGTTCGGCGAGCGCTCGCGGCGGTGGCCGACGTTCACGGACATCGGGTGGCGATGGCAGCGGTGTCAGGCGGAAGGTGGAGCCGTCCGCCTACCACCGTGACCGTGCCTTCGCTGGCGTATCGCACATCGACGTCCGTGCCGCCGGTGTCGAGGACCTGCGAACGATCGGCCGTGTTGAGGGCTACGACCGTGGTGCCCCGCTGGTAGGCGATGACTGGTCCACGACGATTGAGCCAGTGCAGTGGGGTGTCGCCGTGGAGGTCCCGGAGCTGTCGCCTTAGGGTGAGCAAGCGGCGAGTGCGGTGCAGCGGCGAGCCATGGTCACGTCGCTGGGTGGCGACGGGGTCGGCGGCGGAGGCATCGCTTGGGAACGGCATCCACGGCGTGCCGGTCGTGAAACCGTAGCCGTGACGGGCGCTCCATGGCATCGGCGTGCGGGAACGGTCTCGTCCGCCGGTGCCGGAGTTGCGGGTCGCGATCGGGTCCTGGAGATGCTCGGACGGCAGGTCATCGGCGTGTAGTCCGAGTTCGTCACCCTGGAGAAGGCATGGGCTACCGGGGAGCCCGCTAAGCAGCGTCAGGTATGCAAGGGCTCGGCGCGCGCCGACGGGCCCACCGCCGAACCGTTGCGTGGCGCGTGGGTCGTCGTGGCTAGACAGCGGCCAGGCGAACCGCTGCTGGCTGATCGATGCCGCCGGGACGAGCGCATCGCGGATGCTTGCGGCGTTCCACGTCGCCTTCAAGGTGGGGAAGTAGAACGCGAGGTCCAGCGCGTCATCGACGACGTAGCGCAAGACGCGTGTCGGCTGCAGCAGGTAGACCTCACCGAGAAGCATCGCGTTGTATGGCTGGAGGATGCGGTGCCACCGGCGATAGACGTCGAGGACGTCAGGCTGATCGAGGTCGAAACGGTGTTCGAAGGAGTGGTAGACGGTCTCGGGGTCTGCCGACTCTGGCGGTCGCGTGCGTTGCGGATTGTCGCGGTAGTGCGGATCCTCGGTGAGCAGGTGTGCAGTATCGACCCGGAACCCGTCGACCCCGCGGTCGAGCCAGAAGCGCAGGATTGCATCGAACTCGTCAAGGACCTGCACGCTCGACCAGTTCAGGTCGGGCTGTTCGGGCAGGAATGTATGCATGTAGTACTGCCCGGTTGCCTCGTGCAGCGTCCACGCCGGACCGCCGAACTTGCTGACCCAGTTGTTCGGTGGTCCTCCGTCAGGCGCGGGAGCACGCCAGACGTAGTAACCGCGCTTGTCGGCATGGCGCGACGTCACCGCGTCGCGGAACCACGGATGCTGGTTCGACGTGTGGTTGGGGACGATGTCAATGATGACGCGCAACCCGAGCGCGTGAGCGTCGCGCACGACACCGTCGAAGTCGGCCAGAGTGCCGTAGACCGGGTCGACGTCGGTGTAGTCGGCGACGTCGTAGCCGTGGTCGGCCTGAGGTGACGGATAGAACGGCGTGATCCACAGGTAGTCGACGCCGAGGTCGGCCAGGTACGCCAGGCGGCGGCGGAGACCCTCCAGGTCGCCGATGCCATCGCCGGACGCGTCGTTGAACGAGCGTATGTAGATCTCGTACCCGACTGCGCCGGCCCACCAGCGTGGTCGCTGTCGCGTCTCGCCTGGCGAGGCCACATCACCGCTGCCGCCCGGAGCTCCTGTCAGGAATCGGTCGCGGATGCGTCGCCGCCGCGTTGGTCGGCCGGCCAGGCGTCGTCGATGTTCTGCAGCGCCTGCTCGAGCGGAATCTCACCACTGAGCCAGGCGACCATCTCCGACCAGAACGCGCCCGCACCGACCTGCGCGGGCATCAGGTCCGACGCATCGAAGCGGAACACGTCGGCCTCCGCCAGGATCTGGGCCTCCTGGCGTGTGACGTCGTCGGGATAGTCCTCGAGCGGGAAGTCCTGGAACGGCGCGAAGTCCTGACCGGTCTCGATCTGGGGACCCAGCCAGTCGGGACTGGTCATGTAACGCATGAACTCCTCGGCAGCGGGATTCTCGGTGAACAGCGACGCGAGGTCGCCCCCGCCCAGCACGGGCTCACCGTCGAAGCCGTCCTCGACGGGTGGAAGGTAGAACACGGCGACATCGGTGGCTGGATCCACGCCCTCGGGAAGGAAGCCAACGATGAAGCTGGCCTGCCGGTGCAGATAGCACGCCGGTGGGTCCTCGAACAGCGGAGCGATCGAGTCACCGTACGGCGTCGACAGCATGCCCTGCCGTCCGCCGAGCACGTACTCATCTGTGAAGGCGATCTCGGCGAACAGCTCGGCGGCACGTGTTACTTCCGGCGAGGAGAACGGCAGCTCGCCGGCGACCCACGCATCGTAGGCCTCTGGACCGGCGGTGCGCAACATGAGATCTTCGATCCAGTCGGTTACCACCCAACCAGTTGATCCAGCAGCCTCGATGCCGAGGCACCACGGCGCTCGAGCCTGTTCGCTGTCCTGCGCGATCGCATCGGTTAGGCCCAGAAGCTGATCCCAGGTCTGAGGGATCTCGTAGCCGGCCTCCTCGAACGGTCCTGGTGGGTACCACACCACGCTCTTGACGTTCACAACTCTCGGCAGCCCGTAGTACGACCCGTCCACTGTGCCAAGGTCGAACAGCCCGGGGATCAATGATTCCTGCAGCTGCTCGGTGTCGACGACGTCGTCGAGTGCCCGAATCTGGTCCTCGGCGATGAAGTCCCTCATCAATCCAGGCTGTGGGAACATGGCGATGTCGGGCGGATCGCCGCCCAACACCCTGGTCTGGATCTGGGTCTCGAAGTCCGGCGAACCCGTGTAGATGACCGTGGCGCCAGTCTCCTCCTCAAACGGTGCGACTGCCTCGCGGAAATCTTCGTCGAACGGCGCGGTGAACCCGCCGAGAATCTCGACCTCCATGCCAGACAGATCACCGTCGGCGCTTCCACTTCCTGCAGTCGC
The DNA here is from genome assembly GCA_019347695.1 of Actinomycetota bacterium. GTDB lineage: Bacteria > Actinomycetota > Nitriliruptoria > Euzebyales > JAHELV01 > JAHELV01. The sequence continues at coordinate 8,198 of JAHWKT010000131.1, forward strand.
GGTCTCACCACCTCCACCGCATGCGGCCACGAGCAGGCAGAGGCCGGAGAGCACCGCGAACGGACGCAGCCAGCGAGACGACACGGTCATTTGAGCAGCCCTTTCCTTCGCGCCGTCGTACTGCCGACACCATCCGTCCAGCCCGCAGCGAGCGGGCTGACCCTCGCTCGATCTCGGCTCTGACAGCGCTGTCAGGCAGTCAATCAGCTCCTGACAGCGCTGTCAACACAGATTCGGTATGCTCTTGCCGTGAACAGCGTGCCGTCACGGCCGTCGCGTCGACCGACGATGGGCGACGTTGCCGCGCGTGCCGGGGTGAGTCTGAAGTCGGTCTCACGCGTGGTCAACGCGGAACAACACGTCAGTGCAGACCTCGCCGAGCGGGTGCGGCGCGCCATCACCGAGCTCGGGTACCGCCCGGACCGCCGCGCACGCGACCTTGCCGCCGCACCAGCGTCAGGTCGGCTGATCGGCTACGTGCAGGTTGACGCGGCCAACCTGTTCTTCGCGGCGGTGTACCGAGGGCTTGAGGACACCACTCGGACACGCGGCTCGCTCATTATCGCTGGCTCCACCGACGCGGACCCTGAAAGGGAAACAGCACTCATCGAAACCCTGATCGAGTCCCGAGTCGATGGGCTGGTGATCGCGGCCGCCGAAGGCAGCGACGAACTGCTACGGCGTGAGATCGCGCACGGCACGCCCGTCGTATGCGTCGACCGTCTCTTGGCGAATGCCCCCTGCGACACGGTAGTCAGCAGCAACCGCGACAGCACGCGGGCCGCGGTCGTCCACCTTCGCGAGCTCGGCCACGCACGGATCGCCTTCCTCGGAGGCGACCAGCGCGTGTGGACTGCGACCGAACGGCTGGCCGGCTACCGCGAAGCACTGCACAACACCGCCGGGGAGCTTGACCCTGACCTCGAGATCGTCGACGTCGGCGACGTCGCGCGCGCGACGCAGGCAACGCGGCGCTTGCTCACCGCGCAACGCGCACCAACCGCGATCTTCACTGCACAGGACCGCATCACGACCGGAACGATCACCGCCCTGCACGAGCTCGGACGACAATACGACGTAGCTCTCTTCGGGTTCGACGAGATCCCGTTCTCTGAACAACTCAATCCGTCGGTTTCCGTCGTGGCCCAGGATCCCTACGAGATGGGACGACGCGCAGGCCAGCTGCTGCTCAACCGGCTCAGCGACCGTTCATCCACAACACCGGTCCAGACAGTTGTCGAGGCCACCCTGCGCCACCGCCAGTCGGGACAGATCGTTCCGCTTGCACCACAACCGCGCACCGAAGGTGATGACCGCTGCTGAGGGACGTAGACGATCAGTGCGAGGTGGTCGATCCATCACCCCAGCAGTCGACACCAAAGAGCGATGGGGGCGTGCGGATGATTGACGGGCCACGACAGCGGAGATCCTGGCCAGCCCTGACCCCTGGCTCAGCGCGACTGAGGACGATCACCATGTTCTTCATCGTGGGTCTCAAGTCCCGCACCAAGACGGTCGAGACCGGAAGGTTCCGGTGCCCCAACGAGGGTGCCGACCGCGCCTACCGCCACGTGCGGGCGCGGCGCTGGTTCACGCTGTTCTTCATCCCGCTCATTCCACTCGGTACCCAGGGCGAGTGGGTACGGTGCGACAGCTGCGGCGCGCAGTACGGACCGGACGTCGTCCATCGCCATCCGGCCGGCCGCGACCCGACCCGCCGCGGCTGATCGGCCGCCTGCGCAGCCGTCGTGCGTTCGGATCAAGCCTCGCCCACGACCCATGACCGTGGGCGATGGCACTCGGATGACCGCTACCATGCGGCGGTGCCCTCCACATACAGCATTCTGACGTTCGCGGCGCTCTCCACGCTGCTGATCGCCGTGCCCGGCCCCAGGGTCCTGTTCGTCATCAGCAGAGGGATCGCGCTCGGCCGGCGCGCCGCGCTGCTGACCGTCCTGGGCAACACCGCAGGGGCCTACACGCAGATCCTTCTCGTCGCGTTCGGGCTCGGCATCATCATCGAGCGGTCCGTCGCGGTGTTCACCGCCGTCAAGCTGCTCGGTGCCGCCTACCTGGCCTACCTCGGCGTCCAGGCGTTCCGCCACCGGCATGCCCTCGCCACCGTCACCGACGCGACGACGACCACGTCGCCGCGCTCGGTGCTCGTCGAGGGCTACCTCGTGGGCGTGGCCAACCCCAAGCTGGCGGTGTTCCTGGTCGCGATCCTGCCTCAGTACGTGAGTCCCGCGGGAACCTCCGCGGGACTGCAGATGACCGTGCTCGGTCTGGTCTTCGCCGGCATCGCGCTGCTGCTCGACAGCTGCTGGGCGCTCGCCGCCGGCACCGCACGCGCCTGGCTGGCCGGAGATCCCCGCCGCCTGCGCAGGCTCGGCGGCGCGGGTGGGCTCACCATGATCGGTCTGGGGATCCAGCTGGCCGTCTCCGGCCGCTCCGATTGACCCCATCGGCGAACCGGTTCCGGGACGAACAGGACATGCCCATCTCGGCGAGTGCCTTGAGCCCCTCCTCGACGTAGACCACCGCCCACGGGTACATGAACATCATCTCCATCTCGAAGGCGATGAACAGCAGGGTCA
>JAHWKT010000010.1:0-22396 GCA_019347695.1 Actinomycetota bacterium
CGACCGCGACATCCACCTGGTCAAGCTGGGGACGATGGGCGAGTACGGCACGCCCGAGATCGACATCGAGGAGGGGTGGCTCGACGTCACCCACAACGGTCGCACCGACCGCATGCTGTTCCCCAAGCGGCCCGGCTCGTTCTACCACCTGTCCAAGGTGCACGACAGCCACAACATCGAGTTCGCGTGCCGCATCTGGGGGTTGCGCGCGACCGACCTGAACCAGGGCATCGTCTACGGCTGCCAGACACCCGAGATGGACCGCGACCCCCGCCTGGCGACCCGGTTCGACTACGACGCCGTGTTCGGCACGGTGCTCAACCGCTTCATCATCCAGGCCGTCATCGGTCATCCGCTGACCGTCTACGGATCCGGCGGACAGACCCGCGGGCTGATCGACATCCGCGACACGGCTGCGTGCGTCCGGCTGGCGTCGGAGCACCCGGCCGAGCCCGGCGAGTTCCGCGTCTTCAACCAGATGACCGAGGCCAAGTCGGTGGCCGAGCTGGCGAAGACGGTCGCCGAGACCTACGCCAAGGACGCGCAGATCGAGTTCCTCGACAACCCCCGGGTGGAGGCCGACACGCACTACTACAACGTCAAGCACACCCGGCTCGTCGAGCTCGGCCTCGAGCCGCACCTGCTCGCCGACACCCTCATCGAGTCGCTGTTCGACATCGTCGAGCGCCACCGCGACCGCATCGATCCCGACGCGCTGCGCCCCACGATCGACTGGCGTGCGACGGCCAGCCCCCGCACCACCCTCCAGCGCTGACCCCACCCCCGGTCGCGACGTCCCTGCGTCCGACCACCCCGCACTCCCGACACCACCCCGAATTGCTACGACCACCTTCAGCACGAACTTCGGGGTGGTCGACAAACGTCGACAATAGGCCGCCCTCGGTCGACCCCCCGAAGTCTGCGCGCGAGGTGGTGGTCGACGGACCTCGGGGTCGTGTCAGAACCTCGGGCGTGGGGTCGAACATCGGGGTGGTTGGGGGTGGGTCAGGTGATGGGGGTGCCGGAGGTGCGCGTCAGGGCCGCGAACAGCGTCCGGAGGCGGGCGGTCACGGCGCCCTCGCTGCCATGGCCGATCGTCCGACCGTCGACCTCCACGACCGGAACCAGTTCTCCCATCGTGCCGGTGCAGAACATCTCATCGGCCCGGTACACATCGGTCAGTGACAGATCGCGTTCGGCGGCGGCGATGTCGTGCTCCGCGGCGATCTCGAGCACGGCCGCCCGGGTGATCCCCTCAGGACACGACGTGGTCAGCGGCGTCGACAGACGGCCGCCGTGCACAACGAAGACGTGGGTCGCGTTGGTCTCGGCCACGAAGCCGCGCCGGTCGAGCAGCAGCGCGTCGTCGACGTCGGCCACGTTCGCCTGGATCTTGGCCAGGATCGAGTTGATCAGGTTGCACGAGTGGATGTTCTGATCGACGCAGTCCGGCGGAATGCGGTGGATGCCCGAGGTGATCAATCGCACACCCGACCGTCCGTAGACCGGCGCCTTGTGCTCGGCGACGATGATCAGCGTTGGACCGGCCGTGTTGAGGCGGGGATCCATGCCGCTGGTGTACTTGACCCCACGCGTCAGCGTGAGACGCACGTGCACGCCGTCGGTCATGTCGTTGGCGTGCAGGGTGCGGCGCAGCTCGGCGATCAACTCCTCGTGCGACGGGATGTCGCTGAAGGCCATCGCCATGGCTGACGCGCGGAGCCGATCGAGATGCTCGGTGAGCCGGAAGATCCGACCGTCGTACACGCGCAGCCCCTCCCAGACGGCGTCGCCGCCCTGCACGGCGGAGTCGAACGGGCTCACGCCCGCTTGATCGCGGTGGAGCAACACGCCCGAGATGTTGACCAGCAGGTCGCGGTTGCGCTCGTCGAACCGCTGCAGCATCAGGCGTCCACCGTGATCAGCCGGTGCGCGGCCAGCCGCTGGTAGAGGTCGTCGGCCGCCGCGCGCAGCTCGGCGAACCGGGCGTCGAGCTGCACCGCCCTCGGTTCGTACGGCGCGAAGCCGGTGGAGCACTCGACGGCGCCGTACCAGTGCTCGGCCCACACCCCGTCGGTCTCACGCCGGCCCGGCGGCCACCACAACATCCGCTCGCTGAAGGCGACCCCCACCGCTGCGCACAGCGCCGCGAGCACGGTCGCGGGGTCGCGCAGCAGATCCGCGGCGTCGATGACCGGTGGTGTGCCAGCGGTGTCGACGACGTGGGAGAACACCCGCCCCTGCTGCGGCAGCCCGAGATCCTCCAGCGTCGGCTCGTCGCGTACCTCGGCGTAGCTGGCGATCACCTCGGCGGGTTCGCGGATGAGGAAGCAGTTGTGCAGCGCGTCGAGCCAGCCGAGGTCGACATCGTCGGTGATGTGATGGGTCATGTGCTTCTGGTACCAGATCGCCTGGCCGCCCGGCGCCGGTCCGCGCAGCCAGTCGGTGACCCGCCGCCAGTCGTCGTCGTACGCGGCGAGGATCTCGCGGCGCCCCGGGTGGTCGACACCGGCGGCGCGCAGGTAGTGCGCGTACAGCGGTTCGTCGGTGACCGCCGTGTCGGTGCGGTTACCCCATGAACGCAGCAGCGCGGTCGACAGGTTGCGTGGCCCGGACCACATGGCGATGCGCAGTGGTGTGGTCATCGGGCCGCCACCGCGGTGGCCATCACCCACTGCCGCGCACCAGCTCGTCGGTCAGCGCGAGCAGCTCATCGGCGACGCGCTGTTCATCGGCGAGCATCAGGAGGTGGTTGTCGGTGTCGAGCGTGCGCACCGGCCACCCGTTGTCCGTGGCCGCCTGCAACGTGGGTTGGTAGGCCTCGCTGAAGATCAGCGCACCGACCGGCGCGTCCGGCCAGTCGACCGCCGTGGGGATCCGCTCGACCCAGTAAGCGGGCGGTGGCGGACGCAGCTCCGCCAGTGCCTGCGCCCGTCGGTGGTCGTCGGGCACCAGGGGCGCGAGCTGGTCGTCGGTCCACGACGGGAAGGGGACACCGTCCTCGAGCAGCGCCCGCACGTGGTCGCCGAGCTCCGGAGCATCATCGTGGAGCTGCTCGAGCCGGCTGCGGCCCTCCGGCGGCACACCGGCGTCGGCGAGGATCTCGGCGGCGACGTGGTACCCGGCGTCGCGCAGCACCGGGCCGAGGACGCCGAGCAGCTGACCGGCGGCGCTGTGCGCCACGAGCACGAGCGGCAGGCCGGCCTCGACGTCCTCGGCGATGCCGCGCACCACGCACCGGGTGTGCTGGCGCCAGAACGGCGGGCCGCCGTCGTCGACCACCTCCGGGACCGTCGCGACGATGTCACGGCCGGCGAGGACGTCGGCCACCGGCTGCCACATGCCTGGACCGCTGATCGGGCTGTGGACGAGGACGAACGCGTGCCGCTCGGACAACCGGCACTCCTTCGTCGATCGCAGCTACGGAGCAAAGCGCTCCACGTAGTATGTGCGATCCTCCGCATTGCATGCACCGACGCCGTACCGCGTCATGCCTGGATCCATGCGGTTGCGGCGATGCGTGCGGTGGTGTGTCCACCACTCGTGCATCGCCCGGGCCGCCGTCGTCGGGTCGTCGTCGATCACCAGGCCGGTGTTCTCGTGGTGGGCGCCGGCCTCGGTCGTGCGCACATCATCCCCGCTGAGCGCGAGCTCACCCCGGGCGATGGCGCACGCGTCGCGGACGGCCGACGCCACCAGCGTCGCGTCGAGGTCGAGCCGGACGACGCCCTGCCGGGCCCGCACCTCGTTGAGCGCTGCGTACACGGGTGCCGCGCGTGGTTCGAGGAGGCCGTCGTGTACCGCTCGTGTGACCGCGGCGCGCGCGCTCCGCTGCGTCAGCGGCGCCACGGTGGGCGCGGTGCGCCCGACCCACACCGCGACGAGTACCAGCACACCGAGCAGGATCCCGGCGCCCCGGGCGCGCCGGCGCCGCGGCTGGTGGCCCATGCCCGCTCCGATCGTTGCGCGCCTGCTGGTTGGACAAGGATGGGGGCCGACGCGCTGCCAGCGTGGGTGCCGGCTTGTCTGAGCGGGAAGTTCTGTGCGCACGGCCGACCGCCGGGGCACCGTCGACGCCGGGGATCGCGGCGATTGCGCTGGTCAGCGGCGTGCGGACGGTCAGGTGTCCAGATGGACGGCCACGTGCAGAAACTCGCATGGCAGCGGTGGTTGTCGGTTAACGTAGGCAGTAGGAGCACGGCTGCGAAGGCGCTGCCGTCGATCCGAGGAGGTGCGGATGGACTGGGTGTCCTGGGTGGTCCTGGCAGTGGCCGTGCTGGTGATCATCTTCGTGGTGTTCGCGTTGATCCAACGTCGGCGGCGTTCCGGAGGCATCGTGGTCAACCGGAAGGGACGGCGGGGCCGATGAGTCTGGTGATGCGCGCCGGTGAGATCGCCGGGCGGCCGGTGGTGACGTTGGACACCGCTGAGGACATCGCCGAGGTCAAGGACGTGGTGTTCTCCCACGACCACGGCTATCTCGTCGGCTTCACGCTCAACAAGCGAGGGTGGCTGTCGGGCCCCATGAAGGAGACGCTGGACTGGTCCGGTGTGCGCGCGCTCGGCCCGGACGCGGTGATGGTCGCCAGCGGTGACGCGTTGGCGGCGCGCGACGCCGAGAGCGGCGCGACGGGTGACGCCGAGGACGTCGTCGGCGGACGGGTGATCACCGACAGCGGCCGAGAGCTGGGCGTCGTGACCGATCTGGTGGTCGAGGTCGACGAGCAGGCGCGGGTGGTCGGCTACGAGATCGGTGGCGCGACGGTCGAAGAGGGCCCCGGTGGTGACCGCCGCTACATCCCGCTGCCGGAGACGTTCGCCGTGTCATCGTCGGCGCTGATCGTGCCCGCGAGCGTGACCGGGTTCATCCGCGATGATCTGTCGGGGTTCGGGAGCGCGGTCGACGAGTTCCGCGCACAGTTGGAGCAGACCTCATGACGCGGTTCGCGGAGGCGGAGCACACGCCGGTCTACAGCAAGGCGTCGGCTGACGAGATCGGGCGCGTGATCCGGTACGTCGTCACGGCTTCGGAGCACACGGTCGCCGCGCTACAGGTCGGTGGCCGCAAGAGCAAGGCGCTGCTCGCGGACTGGGCGCACGTGGTCGGATTCGGTCCCGACGCCGTGGTGATCGACGACGAGGAGCATCTTCGACATCCCGACAGCGACTACGAGCAGCGGGTCACGGCGGGTGAGCTCGACCTGCGTGGGCGGCGGGTGCTCACCGACACCGGCTACGAGATCGGCGCGCTGGTCGACGTCGAGTTCGACGAGTCGACCGGTGAGCTCACTGCGCTCGAGACGGACCGCACGTCGGTCAACGGCGACGGGCTCGTGGCGATCGGCCCCTACGCGGTCATCGTCCGCCAGGACGCCGTACGCCCGGAAGAGGAGCCTCCCGCGTCATAGCTGCGGCGGGCCTGTGCGGTCGCGCGCATCGCGTTGTGGAGCAAACTTCGATCGCGACCAATCCGGTGGGGCGACGGTTGCGAACCACGGTCACGACGCCCTCGCAGCACAACGCTGCGGATGCGCCGCACCGGGGCTTCGCAGCGGACGGGAATGGTTCGGCGTTGACGCCTCGCGCACAGCCCACTGACAACGGACAGGAACACACATGAGAAGGCTCATGACCCTCGTCGCTGCCGTCGCGATGGTGCTCGGCCTGGTGGCCGGCCCCGCGGCGGCGCACATCAACAGCGAGGCGCAGGCCGAGCGGCAGACCGAGCTCGCCGACGATCCCGTCACGGGCTTCGTCGGACCGACGCGTCTGAAGGTGAGCGACGGCGTGTACGAGCAGGCCCACAGCGGCATGCAGTGCGGCGCGCTGAACCCCAACAGTCCGATCACCCCGCTCGACGGTCCCCCGGACGACCCGTCGATCCAGTTCGTCTGCCCTGCGCCCTAACGACGGCGTCGGCAACAGTCGAGCATCTGTACGACACACGAGACCCGGGTCGATCGACCCGGGTCTCGTGTGTCGTTCGCCCGCTTGCGTCTGTCAGTCGCGGGGCTCCTCGCCGCCGTCGGCGATCCAGCGGAGGTGGTAGGAGCCGTCGTCGTCGGTGCGGCGGTAGGTGTGGGCGCCGAAGTAGTCGCGCTGCGCCTGGATGAGGTTGGCCGGCAGCCGTTCGCGTCGCACACCGTCGTAGTAGCTGAGCGCCGACGTGAGCGCCGGCACCGCGATCCCGTGGTCGACCGCTGCGCCGACGACCCGACGCCACGCGGCCTGACCCTCCGCGACGCCGTCGCGGAAGTAGTCGGCCAGCAGCAGGTTGTCCAGGTCGGCGTCCGCGTCGAACGCCTGCTTGATTCGGTCGAGGAACTTCGCGCGGATGATGCAGCCACCGCGCCAGATGGTGGCGATGTCGCCGAGATCGAGGTCCCAGCCGTACTCGGCGGACGCCGCCGCGAGCTGTTCGAAGCCCTGCGCGTACGCGATGATCTTCGCGGCATACAGGGCAGCGCGCACGTCGTCGACCAGCCCGTCGCATGCGATCCCACCGCCGGGCGTCGGACCGGACAGGATGGACGACGCATCGCGGCGCTCCGCCTTACGTGACGACACCACCCTGGCGTAGACCGCCTCGGTGATCGCCGTCGACGGCACTCCGAGCTCCAGCGCCAGCTGGGCGGTCCAGCGCCCGGTGCCCTTCTGCGACGCCTCGTCGAGGATCACGTCGACCATCGGCTCGCCCGTCCGCGGATCCTGCGTGCCGAGGATGTCGGCGGTGATGTCGATCAGGAACGACTCGAGATCCCCGCTGTTCCACTCGGCGAACACGTCGGCGAGCTCGTCGGTCGACAACCCGGCGCCGTGCCGCAGCAGGTCGTAGCTCTCGGCGATCAGCTGCATGTCGGCGTACTCGATGCCGTTGTGGACCATCTTGGTGTAGTGGCCCGCGCCGTCGGGACCAAGGTAGGTGCAGCACGGTGTGCCGTCGACCTGCGCCGCGATCGTCTCGAGCAGGTCGCCGACCTCGCCGTACGCCTCGGCGGTGCCGCCCGGCATGATGCTCGGCCCGTGCAGCGCCCCTTCCTCGCCGCCCGAGATGCCGGCGCCGAGGAACCGCAGCCCGCGGTCGGCGAGGTCGCGCTCGCGACGGCGGGTGTCCTCGAAGTGGGCGTTGCCACCGTCGATGATGATGTCGCCGTCGTCGAGCCTCCCGGTGAGGTCGTCGATCACCGCGTCGGTCCCCGCACCCGCCGTGATCATCAGCAGCAGCGTCCTGGGCCGCTCGACGACGTCGAGCAGCTCCTCGATCGTCTCGGCGCCGATGATCGGCCCCTCGTCGCCGTGCTCCTCGACGAAGGACGTCATCTTCTCGGTAGTGCGGTTGTACACCGCCACGCCGATGTTCCGACTGGCGATGTTGCGTGCCAGGTTCTGGCCCATGACCGCCATGCCGATGACGCCGATCCGCGCCCTGTCGGTCATCATGTCTCCGGTTCCTCGGGGCGGCTGGCGACCACGGCCGCCCACCACAGCAGTGGGACTTGCAGGGGGACACGTACCCACGCGACCGCCTCGCTGCCCAGCCAGCCGGAGAACGCACGGTAACCCCCGTCGAGGGCCGCCTGGAGGTTGGCGACCCACACGACGGCGAACGTCGCGAACGCCGCGATCCCGCCGGCCCGAGCCGTGCGACGCGACGCCAGCAGCACGGCCGACCCGAGCTCGGCGGCGGTCGCGGCCCTGTTCCACGCGACGGCGCTGCCGGGCAGCCAGCGGGGGACCAGCCGCTCGAACGGCGTCGGCCACACGACGTGCACCAGGCCCGTGGCCGTCAGCAGCGCCGCCAGCAGCCAGCGAGCGCGCCTGCGACCAGGGGATTCCGGCATGCCGTGGGCGCTCAGATCGCCGTCAGGCTGAAGCGGTCGGGATCCTCCGGTAGGTGCCACAGGCGCGGGGCGATCAGCTGCGTGGCCGCGTCGGGGCCCCACGAACCGGGCTCGTAGGGGTGGGGGTCGCCGAGGTCGAGGATGGGCTCGACCAGCTCCCAGGTGCGTCCGATCCCGTCGGTCCGGGTGAACAGCGTGCGGTCGCCCAGCAACGCGTCGTGGACGAGACGTTCGTAGGGCCCGATCAACTGGCTGCCGGTCTCGCCGTACGTGAACTGCATGTTCGCCCGGCCGAGCTTCAGCGCCGGGCCCGGCAGCTTCGCGAGGAAGTTGAAGCCGGCGCCGCCGCCGGACAGGTCGAACGTCAGGTGGTCGCGCTCGAGGCCGCTGTCGGGCACGTCGGGGAACATCGTCGCCGGCGGCCGCCGGAACGCCAGCGTCACCAACTGCTCCTTGGCCGCCAGCGCCTTGCCGGTGCGCAGGAAGAACGGCACACCGTCCCACCGCCAGTTGTCGATGTGCACCCGCGCGGCGACGAACGTGTCGGTGTCCGAACCGTCGGCCACGCCCTCCAGATCCCGGTAGTCCTCGTACTGGCCCACCACGACGTCGTCGGGCGACAGCCGCCGCATCGAGTCGAACACCTTGAACTTCTCGTCGGTCAGGGGGCCCGACCGCAACCGCACCGGCGGCTCCATCGCGACGATCGACAGCACCTGGAACAGGTGCGTCACGAGCATGTCGCGGATGGCGCCCGTCTTGTCGTAGAAGGCGACCCGGTTGTCGACACCGAGGTCCTCGGGGACGTCGATCTGCACGTGATCGATGTGGGCGCGGTTCCACATCGCCTCGAAGGCGCCGTTGGCGAACCGGAACGCGAGCAGGTTCTGGACCATCTCCTTACCGAGGAAGTGGTCGATCCGGTACGCCTGGTCCTCGCGCAGCACGCCGCGGACGGTCTTGTCGAGCTCGGCGAAGCTGTCGGGATCCGTGCCGAACGGCTTCTCGTAGACGACCCGGGCGTCCTTGGCGAGGCCGGCCTCGCCGATGCCCGCGGTGATCGGACCGAACGTGCTGGGGGGTGTCGACAGGTAGAACAGCAACTGCGGGGACTCGTCGAAGTCGCGGATGGCGCCCGCGATCGCATCGCCGAGCACCTGGGTGTCGCCGGGGCGGAAGTCGGTCGAGGTGAAGCGCAGGCGTTCGGCGAACCGCGCGAACCGCGCGTCGTCGAAGTTGCAGCGCTCGTGCTCGGTGATCGCGCCGCGTGCCAGCTCGCGGAACTCGTCGTCGGTCACCTCGCTGCGCGCCGTGCCGAGCACCTGCCAGTGGTCGGGCAGCAGGTCCTCGGCGTTGAGGTTGTACAGCGCCGGGAGGAGCTTGCGCTTGGACAGATCGCCGTTGGCGCCGAAGATGATCAGCAGGGTGTCGGGCGGTGTCCGGGCTTGATCCATGACAGCCTCTCGATGACGTGCGCGAAAGCACCTGTACCCAGGTGACTGACGATGCCCACCTTGCCGCGACAACGGGTCGATCCAACCGCCGGCCACCGGCGTGTGCAGCCACGCGCAACACGCAGGCGCGCGACGCCCGCGCGGGCAGCGCGCGGATCTGCGACCGGGGTGTACGCGGGGCGCATGTGGCGTCCGCTGGCGGTCCTGCGGGCGTCGGACGCCCCCTCGACCGCGCGATCGCAGCGTCACCGACACCGCCGGAAGCTAGCCTGAGGGCCCGCTCCAACAACCGACCTCGATGGGCTGCATGCGCGCACCCTGCGTGCCGGCGCACCTGGATGTGATGACACAGACGCTGATCCGGCCGACGGCGCCGGTGGAGAAGCCGATCCCCGTGCCGGCGCTGGAGTACCGGCCGGCGCTCGACGGCCTGCGTGGGATCGCGGTGCTCGCGGTCATCGCGTACCACCTCGACGTACCCGGGTTTCGCGGGGGATTCCTCGGCGTCGACCTGTTCTTCGTGCTCTCGGGTGCGCTGATCACCGCCCTGCTGCTGCTCGAGCACGACGCGCACGGTCGGATCGACGTGCCGCGGTTCTGGGCGCGACGTGCACGCAGGCTGGTGCCCGCCGTGCTGCTGCTGCTGGCGGTGGTCGTGCCGCTGGCGCGCGCCGACATCGGCATCCGCGGCGATGCCCTGGCCACGCTCGGCTACGTCGCCAACTGGCGGTTCGCGGCGCAGGCACGGTCCTACTTCGCCGAAGCCGCGGCGATGTCGCCGCTCAACCACATGTGGTCGCTGGCGATCGAGGAGCAGTTCTACATCCTGTGGCCGGTGCTCATGGGAATGCTGGCGCCGGCGCGACGCCGGCTGGTGGCCGTCCTGGTGGGTCTCACAGCGCTGTCCGCTGTCTGCCTGGCCTGGCTGTTCGCGACCTCGAACCCGTCGATCGCCTACTACCACACGCTCGCGAGGATCCACGAGGTGGTGATCGGTGCGCTCACGGCGGTGGCCATGCTGCGCACCACCCCACGCATGCGCCGCCTGCGCGCGCTGGCCACCGCGTGGCTGGTGCCGGCGGTGGTCGTCATCGGCGCCGCCATCACGATGATGGGCGAGGCCGCTCCCGTCTACTACCTCGGCGGTTCCGTGGTGTTCAGCATCGTCGTCGGCGTCGTCATCCTCGGGCTCGAGGACGAGCGTGCCACCCGCATGCGTGCGCTGTTGTCGTGGCGTCCGCTGGTGACCGTCGGCACCCTGTCGTACGGGCTGTACCTGTGGCACTGGCCGTTCGTGGTGCTCTTCCGCCGCCTCGAGCTGGACGGGCCCGCCCTGGGCGTCGCCGTCGCCACGATGACCGCGGTCGCCGCGGTGGTGTCGTCCCGGCTGGTCGAGCTGCCGATCCGTGCGGGCCGCCTGTGGCGGTTCGAGCTGACGACCCGCCGCAGCCTGCTGTCATCGCTGCTGGTCCTCGCGCTGGGTGCCGGCGCGGTGATCGCCGCGACCCCGGCGGGGCTCGCGCCCGAGTGGACGCAGGCGGTGGCGGGGGAGCCGACCGTCATCGTCGCGGCACCGGCTGCGCACTCGACCCGTGATCTGCGCAGCGATCGCGCGGCCATCGATCGCGACGCGCGGTCGGCCACCGGCGCGCCGGGTCCCGCCGACGACCGCGGCCCGAACCCGACCCGCGACCCGCTGGTCATCGGGGTCGTGGGGGACTCGGCCGCCGCGTCGATGCTGCCGGGCATCGCGGCCGCCGCCGAACGCCACGGCGACGAGGTCGTGTCGGTCGCCGCCCGGGGATGTCCGATGGTGCCGGTCTGGCAGCTCGACGAGACCGGCCACTCGCTGAACTACTCGCAGGACTGCCGCCGGCACGTGCAGACAGCGTTCACCGAGCTGGTCGAACGACACGATCCCGACCTGGTGCTCTGGTACAGCGGTCGGGACACCCAGACGCGGTTCATGGTCGATGGGCGGATGGCCGCGCCGGGGGAGGTGCACCACACGGCGGCGGTGCGCAGTGGCTTCGAGCAGGCCGTGGAACGGCTGACAGCGAAGGGCGCGGACCTGGTGATCATGCGCTCGCTGCCGCGTCACGGCAGCGAGGTGACGGACTGCGATCGGCCGCCGGGACCGGGCGTGCACTGGTGTGACGACGTCGACCGCTACATCGGTCCGACCGGGCAGAACGCGCTGTACGAGGAGCTCGCGCAGCGCAACCCCGAGATCACCCTCATCAGCCAGGCCGGGCTGGTCTGTGGCTCCGGGCCGGTGTGTGACGACGCGATGACCACCTTCGAACGGTGGCGGTCGGACCTGACCCACTTCGGTGGCCGGGGAGCGCTGCGGATCGGCGAAGCGATCATCACCGACGCGCTGGCGGAGTCGGGCAACTACTGACCGCAGTCGCCGGGCCCAGGAAGCGCCGGATCGTGCGCCGTGGACTTCGCCGCTGCGCGCCGGGGCCCTGTCGATCGCCGCTGGCGCGCCGTGGCTCGCGACCGGCCGGTTGGACGCGCCCCGCGGCTTCACCGGCTCCCACGAACGCGCGTCCGACGACCCCGATCGCATGCCGGTCACCCAGGATGATCCCGCTCCGTGGTTGCAATCCCCCTTCCCGGTGCAGTGATCGCCCGTCTACGCTCGTGCTCGACGACAACTGCGGAGGGGTCCGATGACGACGGAAGCCGCAACCGGACGGGCATCCCACGGCGGCCTGCGGCCACAGGAGCTCACGGAGATTGTCGACGAGGCGTACGACGTGGTGATGGCGCGATCGCCGTTGGAGGCGAGCCTGCTCGGCGACCGCCGCTTCGACGCCGAGCTGCCGGATCTCTCTGCGACCGGGTTGACGTCCGCCCGGCAGACGGTGACCGAGCTCCGGCGGCGTCTGTCGCAGGTCGATCCGCACGGGCTGTCGACCGCCGACCTGGTCACCCACGACGTGACCAGCCACGTCCTCGCGCAGGCGACACACGAGCTCGACGACCGCTACGTGCAGACGGCCGCCGGGCCGATGACCTCCGGAGCGACGATCGGCAGCGCGGCCTCCGCCCTGCTGGCCGGCATGCCGAAGATCGTGCTGCACTCCCGCGAGCAGGGCGACGCCTACGTCGAGCGTTGTCGCCGCATCCCCCGGTTGCTCCACGACGCCGAGGACCAGTTGCGCACCGGCATGCGCACCGGGCGGGTGCCGCCGGTGCGGCTGGTCGCAGCCACGGTGCGCCAGATCGACCGCTACCTCGCCGCGCCGGCCGCTGACCCGCTGCTGCTCGACCCGCCGCCTGACCATGCGGATCCGCAGGCATGGCGCCGGCGGCTCGGCGAGGTGCTCGCGACCACGGTGCGCCCCGCGCTGCGACGGCACCGCACCATGCTGGCCGGGCCGGTGGCGCTCGCCGCGCGTCCCGACGATCACGTCGGGCTGTGCCGGCTGCCGGGCGGCGTCCAGCTGTACCGCGAGGCGGTCGCGCTGCACACGACCACCGAGCAGACCCCGGACGAACTCCACCAGCTCGGCCTCGATCTGATCGACGCGCTGGCCGACGAGTACCGCGAGCTGGGCGACCGCGTGCTCGGCACCACGGACCTGCCCGCCATCTTCGGGCGACTCCGCGACGATCCCGCCCTGCGATTCTCGACGTCGGACGAGATCACGGCGGCGGCCGGCGCCGCCCTGCGGCGGGCCGACGACGCGATGGACGGCTGGTTCGCCGATCGGCCATCGATCTCCTGCGAGGTCCGCGCGATCCCCGAGATCGAGGCGCCCGAGTCGACGATCGCGTACTACCAGCCGCCGGCGGTGGACGGCACGCGGCCAGGCATCTACTACGTCAACACCAGCGAGCCGCACCTGCGCCCACGGTTCGAGGCGGAGGCGCTGGCGTTCCACGAGAGCGTGCCCGGGCACCACACGCAGATCGCGACCGCGATGGAGCTCGAGCTGCCGATGCTGCAGCGCGTCGCCTACCTGACGGCGTACGCTGAGGGCTGGGGGCTGTACGTCGAGCGCCTGGCCGACGAGATGGGGCTGTACAGCGACGACATCACCCGCCTCGGCATGCTGTCGTTCGATTCGTGGCGGGCGTGTCGGCTCGTGGTCGACACCGGCATGCACGAGTTCGGCTGGTCGCGTGCCCGTGCTGTCGACTACCTGCGTGCCAACAGCCCGCAGGCGTTCGCCAACATCGATACCGAGGTCGACCGCTACATCGGCTGGCCGGGGCAGGCGCTGGCGTACATGGCGGGTCGCTCGCAGATCGTCGGGCTCCGTGACCGCGCGCGGGCCGCACTCGGGTCGGTCTTCGACATCGCCGCGTTCCACAGCGTCGTCCTGGGGCATGCGGCCGTGCCGTTGTGGACCCTGGAGCGGCTGGTCGACGACTGGGTGACGCGGCAGTGCGGCTGACGCGGCAGCGCGGCTGACGCGCCCGAAAGTTTCCCGAAACAGCGACCGTCCATCGGCGATCGATCGCGAAATGGCGCCGCCGCCCGCTCTATCGTGTCGCAGGCCGCGGTGGTCGCGGCACCTGACCTGTCGAGTGCGATCCCCGACCGAGGCCTGCGCCGCGTGAAGCCTGTCATCACCTTCCTCTCGGATTTCGGTCTGACCGACACCTACACCGGCATCTGCCGCGCGGTGATCGCGGGGATCGCGCCGGACGCGGCGATCGTGGACCTCACCCACACCGTGCCGGCCCTCGACGTCTGCCGCGGCGCGACCGCGCTGGCCGACTGCGTGTCGGTCACACAACGTCGGCGACCCCATCTCGCCGTCGTCGTCGGCGGTCGGCCCGGCGATCGCCCCCTCGAGCCTGTGCCGGCTGCGCGGCATCGCCGCCGATGTCGGTCGCGGACGCATCGCGACCGAGATCCGCCACGTCGACTGCTACGGCAACGTGCAGCTGTCGGTCACCGCCACGGACCTGCGGCGCGCGGGCATCGACTGCCACGCGCCGGTGCCGGTCGGCACGTCGCGCGAGATCGTGCACGTCCGGCGTGTTGACAGCCTCTCCGATCTGGCGTCCGGCGAACTGGGTATCGTCGAGGACTCGTTCGGGTGGCTGGCGATCGTCGCGGGCGCTGCGGCGGCAGCCGACCGGCTCGGGCTGGTCCGGGCGGACCGGGTGCGCCTGGGTGACGTCGAGCGATGACCGGCCTGTTGGTCCCCGCCGTGCGGACGCCCGCGGCAGCGTCTCCCGCGCGCGCCACACCGCCGCGTCCCGACCGCGCCACGATGCGACGCCTGCTCGGCTGGTACGCACTGTCCCGCCTGGTGGTGTGAGCGGCGGTGTTCGCCGGCGGAACGCTGCGGGGTGACCTGTCGGTCCTGGACGTGGTCCGCCGACTCGACGCCAGCTGGTACCTCGACACGGCGCGGTTCGGGTATGCGGTCCAGCCGGCGACGTCGGAGGCGGTCGCCGCGGACCCGGCGGTCCTGCGCGGCGCGTTCTATCCCCTGTGGCCGCTGCGCGCACGCGTCACGCGGCCGCCGGGCCTGTCGATCGAGGTGAGCGCGACCGTGCTCGCGACGATCCTCGGGTTCGGTGTCGTCGTGGCCTCGTGGCTGCTCGTCGCGCGCCTCGCCGACCGGTCAGCCGCCGACCGCGCCGCGGTGCTCGTCGCGGTGTTCCCAGGGTCGTTCGTGCTGTCGATCGCCTACGCCGAGGCGCTCATGCTGTGCCTGGTGGTGCTGTGTCTTGCTCGCGCTGGTGGAGCGGCGATGGTGGCTCGCCGGTCTGCTCGCGGCGCTGGCGACCGCGACGCGGCCGAACGCGATCGTGCTGGTGGTTGTCTGCCTGTGGGCGGCCGGCGCGGCGATCGTGCGCCGGCGCGAGTGGCGACCCCTCCTATCGTCTCCGGGTGACCGGTCGGGTCGACACCGAGCTGCACCTGTCCCGCGACGACCTGCTCGGCCTGGCCCAGCACGAAGCGGTCCTGCCGATCGCGTGTGTGGAGGGCTGGTCGACCGTGCAGCGGTGGCGGGGTGTCAGCGTGGCGACGCTGCTCGCGCTGCAGGTGGGTGGCGAGGAGCTGCACCTCGACCACGGCTTCCCCGTCCGGTTGATCGCGCCCAACAATCCAGGCGTGCCGCAGACGAAGTGGGTCGGCACCGTGGAGGTGCTGTGATGGCCTCCGACGACCGGATGTCGGTGGGCGCCGACCTCGATACCCGGGTCGAGGCCGCGCCCGGCTGGCTGTTCTGGCCGCTGACCGTCCTCGGTGCCGCCGTCGCCGGCGTCGGGGTCTACGGGATGTGGCGCCACCAGGCACCGGCGTCCTCGACGTGCGCCTGCGTCCGATGCTGACGTGGGCCATCGGGGCGATCATCGTCCACGATCTCGTCGTCGCACCGCTGGCGCTCGCCGTCGGGAAGGGACTGCGCTGGGCGGGATCATGCGACGACGATCACGTCGGTTCGCTGAGCTCGGCGGCGGCCTCCCGGGTGGCGATCACCACCACGTCGCGTCGGCGGATCCTCGATGCCGGCACCCCCTTGCCCTGCAGCCCCTGCCGGAGCGCGGCGGCCTTCTCCACTCCGGTCACCTGCCACACGAGCAGCCGCGCGGCGTTGATGGTCGGGTACGTCATCGTCATGCGCATCCGTCCCTGGTAGGGGCCGGCCGGCGCCACCCAGCGGTTTCGGACGTCGAGGACGGGGTCTCCGGGAACCAGTGAGGCGGTGTGTCCATCGGCGCCCAGGCCCAGGTGGATGACATCGGCGATCGGCGGCACGCCAGACACGATCTGCAGGGTCGACGCGTAGTCCTGCGCCGCGGCGTCGAGGTCGTCGGCGGTCACCGGCATCGGGTGGAGCAGGGCGTCGGGGATGTCGGCGCCGGCCAGCAGGTGCTCGGTGATCATCGTCCAGTTGCGGTCGTCGTGGCCGTCGGGTGCCACCCGTTCGTCGACCTGCACGATGTGGGTCGCGTTCCACCGCAGGTCCCTGCGCCCCAGGTCGCGCAGCATCGGCGCGGGGGTGGAGCCGCCACTGAACGCCAGCACAGCCCGGCCATGACGGCGCGCGCCGGTGCGTGCGGCGTCGGCGATGACTTCGGCTGTCCGCTCGGCGACGGCGCCCTCGTCGGTGTAGGTCTCGATGCGCATGGCCGCAGGATGCCCAGGCCGACGTCACCCGCAACCCGCGATCGTCGTCAGTCCCGGCGGGATGAAGCGCGCGACGATGGGGGATCGTGGTCCCATGACCACCGACCACATGCCACCAGAGGTGCTGGACGACGTGGTCGATCTGCTTGTCGCCTGCCCCGCGTTCACGGGTGTGGAGCGCTCGGCGCTGCAGGCGCTCGCGGCCGAGTCGGAGATCGCGTACATGGACGAGCCGGCCGCGCGGGTCACACCGGCGCTCGTCGTGCAGCGTGGCGGCGTGGTGATCCGAGACGACGCCGACCGCACCGTCGACATGGTCGCGCAGGGCGAGTTCTGCGCGCCCACCGCCACCGAGCGGCTGGACCCGGTCGAGCCCAGCATGGTCGTCTGGCTGCCCGAGCAGGCCATCGACCTGGCCTGGTCCGCGGCCTCCGAGCAGCTGACACGGTTCCTGGAACGGCCGGCCCGGACGATCGATCTCCAGACGGCTGCCGTCCGCACGGTGATGCGGGCACCGTTGCACACGGCCGAGTCGAATGCGTCCTGCGCGCAGGTCGCCGAGCGCATGACCGAGCAGCGGATCTCCTCGATGGTCATCGTCGACGGACAACGGATCGGGCTCGTGACCGACCGGGATCTGCGGTCGCGCCTTGTCGCGCGGGGACGGTCGGCCGACACGCCGGTCGGTGACATCGCAACGTATGGCGTTCACACCGTGCCAGCCGGCACGCCCGTGTTCGAGGCGCTCGTCGAGATGCTCTCCGCCGGCATCCATCACCTGCCGGTCACCGAGGACGGGCGTCTGGTCGGCATGGTCAGCTCGGACGATGTGCTCGAGTTGGGAGCACGCAGCCCGCTGCACCTGCGCAAGGCCGTCGACCGTGCCGAGTCGATCGACGCGGTCGTCGCCGCCCTGACGGAGCTTCCCGCGGTGGTCGACGCGCTGGTGGTTGCGGGCACCACCGCCGGTGATGTCGGCCGCGTGGTGGCAACGGTCACCGATCGGGTGCAACGGCGGCTGCTCACGCTGGCGTTCGCGGAGCGCGGCCAACCACCCGGTGCCTTCGGCTGGATCGCGTTCGGCAGCCAGGCGCGCGGAGAGCAGACCCTGCACAGCGACCAGGATCATGGCCTGCTGCTGCCCGATGACACCGGCGCCGACGGGCACCGGTGGTGGAACCAGGTCGCCGGGTGGATGGTCGACGCCCTCGAACGCTGCGGGTACGCGCGATGTGGCGGGGGCGTGATGGCCGTCAACGACGCATGGCGGCGCGATGTGTCGGGGTGGAGGCGGGCGTTCTCCAGCTGGATCGAGCAGCCCAGCGAGCGGCACCTGCTGGACTCCACGATCGCGTTCGATCTGCGGACCACTGTCGGGGACCTCGACGCCGGCGCACTGCTCGGCCCGGTCATCGCGACGGCGGCCGAACGTGACATCTTCATCGGGCGACTCGCCAGGGACGCAACCCGTCATCGCCCGCCACTCGGTTTCTTCGGGCGCTTCGCCGTCGAACGTTCGGGCGAGCACACAGGGTCCTTCGACATCAAGGCCGGCGTCATGCTGCCGATCGCCGACATCGCCCGGCTGCACGCGCTCGCCCTGGGTGCGGGCCGGATCGCGACGGACGACCGGCTCGCCGCGGCGGCCGCGGCTGGTCGGATCTCCGACGATCTGGCCGCGACGCTGCGCGCCGGCTACGAGCTGGCGACCGCGCTGCGACTGCGTCGCCACCTCGAGCGCATACGCGACGGCGCGCCACCGGACAACTGGCTGAACCCCGACGATCTCGAGGCGCTGGCGCGTGCGCAGTTGCGCGAGACGTTCAAGGCCGTACGCACCGCTCAGCAGAGCATCGAGCAGCGGTACCACACCGGCATGCTGGGGTGACGGTGCGCGACGCGGCCGGCGACAGGAGGACCGGGTGACCGACGGAAGGGCCGAGATGAGCGAGCTTCGGGTGATCAGGGGTGCCGACCTGACGGATCAGACATCGCAGTCGGACGGTATGACGCGGCGCGCCGCGGTGTCGGGCGACGTCGTCGGCTCGACGACGTTGTGGATGGGCGAGACGCGCGTCGCTCCGTCAACCGCGAGCCAGCCACACCACCACGGTCGCTCGGAGACCGGCATCTACGTGGTGTCGGGTACGCCCGCGTTCTCCTTCCGCAACGAGCAGGGTGAGCTGGTGCGCCTCGAGACCGAGCCCGGCGACTACGTCTATGTCCCGCCGCATGTGCCGCACCTGGAGGAGAACCCCTCCGAGCACACCGAGGCGGTCGTGGTGATCGCGCGCACCACGCAGGAAGCGATCGTCGTGAACCTGCACGTACTGTAGGTCGCGTCGCCCAGGGCATGTGGTTCCGGCGCAGTGACGACCGCGACTGGCGGGCCGCCACGTTCGTCGCGATCGACTTCGAGACCACCAGCGCCGATCCGCGGACCGCCCAGCCGCTGTCGGTCGGCTGGGTCGAGGTGCGCGACGGCCGGGTGCAGCTCAGCGCCGCGCGCTATCACGTGATCGCGTACGACGGGGTGTTGCCCCCCGCGGCGCTGCCGATCCACGGGCTGCTGCCGCAGGACCTGCGCGCCGGGACGCCGAGCGAGCAGGTCGCCGAGCACGTCCGCGCTGTCGTGCGCGACCGCATCGTCGTGGCGCACGGCGCCTGGATCGAGCGCGCCGTGCTCAAGCGCTTCGGCGCGGACGCCGCAACGACGGTCGACACGATGGCCATCGCGCGGCGACTCGATGCGCGCGCGGGCTCCGTCGATCGAGCGCCGGCGCTGTCGGCCGTGGCGCGGCGGTTCGGTGTGCCGTCGCTGCGGGCACACCATGCGTTCGGCGACGCGTTGACCACCGCGCTGCTGCTGATCGTCCTCGCCACCCGCATCGAACGGCAGCGCCAGGGATGTCCGGTCGACGATCTGGTACGCCTCGGCGCCCGCTGAGCCAACAG
The DNA here is from genome assembly GCA_019347695.1 of Actinomycetota bacterium. Taxonomy (GTDB): domain Bacteria; phylum Actinomycetota; class Nitriliruptoria; order Euzebyales; family JAHELV01; genus JAHELV01. The sequence goes on from JAHWKT010000010.1 coordinate 19,362, forward strand.
GTTCGCGCTCAGCGGACCCCGCCGGTCTGCACGTCGATGAACACGTTGCGGATGTCCCGGGACGCTCGAGCGTGTACAACTTCCCATCGGTGACGGTCGTGACGGCGTTGAGCGCCTCGAAGTCCGCTTCCGCGCCGTAGGCGACGCCGATGAACAGCACCTCCCGGTCCGGATCGACGAGCTCGCGCAGGCGCTGCTGCAGCGCCTCGAGCGTCAGCCCGTCATCGTCGTCGTTCTTGCCGTCGGTGAAGAAGATGACCGCGTTGAGGGTGCCGGGCTCGTAGTTGTCGAGCAGGTACTCGTAGCTCGCCGCGATCGTGTCGTACAGGCCGGTGTCGGCGAGTGGCTCGAGGTCCCGGATGGCGTCGATCTGGGCCTCCTGGCGGGTGACGCCCGACTCGACCTCCTCGTCGAGGGGCCCGATCGGTACCAGGATGCGGTGGTCGGTGTCGCCGTCGAGGTTCGTCGAGAACTCCCACAGGCCGGCCGAGCTCGCGGGGTCGGTCAGCGCGATGCCCGCCTCGAGTCCCTGCGCCGACAGTGCGAGGCGGGTCGCGCCGGTCCCCCGCACCGGCGTCGCCATCGAACCGGACACGTCGACGACGGCGAGCAGGTTTCCCCGTCTGGCTGAGTCCGCGCCAGGCCTGGAGGATGGGCCGTACGATCTGTGCCGGCAGGCGATCGGGCTCCGGCGGCGCGAGCTCGGGACGCAGCCCCGCGGCCTCGATCAGCTCCGCCGTGGTCTCCCGCGCGCCGTTCCGGAAGCCGTGCGCACGCAGCCGCCCGATCCCGTCCTGCGACGTGAGCGCGTCGAGCAGCGCCGCTGCCGCCACGTCGGTCTCCGATGACGCCCATGAGGCGTCCAGCTGCACATACGGGTAGTCGGCGTCGGGCCCGCCGTCCTCCGGGTACCACGCGGCCAGAGGGGTCGGCGGTGGATTCGCGTCACGCCGCCCACCGTTGTACTGCCAGACCATCTGCTCGGTCAACGGCAGCGCGGAGACGGTGGTCAACAGCTCGTCGCGCCGGTCGAGCGTGCGCAGCCTGTCGAGTTGGCTGCCCGTGTCGTCACCCAGGTACCCGATCCGGCGTTCGAGCAGCAGCAGCTGCGCGCGTGCCTCGAACTGCTGCGCATCCGACGTGTCGGTCTGCTCGTCCGCGTCGGGCAACGCGCCGACGGCGCGCGTGAGGGCGGCGACCGCGGTGATCGACGGCTCGGATGCGACGTCCTCGACCAGGTGCAGCCGGAACGGGCCCCAGTTGGGCCGGTCGTGTTCCGCCCACACGTCGTCGGCCGCCGACAGCTTCGCGACGTCGTTCCACGTCAGGTCACTGTCCGGCCAGTCGAGCTCGTCGACCATCGGCTGTGGCATGGCGATCACAGAGGGTGATATCGCGATGTGGGTCGGCCGTCGTAGAACGCGCGTGGCCGGCGCCGGCGCTGGTTCCGGATCGGATCGTCGTGGGACCACGTCGAGCCCGACGAGCGTGAACCCGACGGCGAAACCAGCCGCGGCCGCCACAGCGGCGACCGTACCCTTCACGAGCCAGGATGGACCTGTCTGCTGCACTGACCAACTCGTCGCGGCCCCTGCCTCGGGGTGTGTGGCGGCACCTGCACGAGTTGGCATCGTACCGCGTGGATCTCACACTGCGTGACCGGCACACGTGGGTTGGCACCACCCGTACGGTCGTGGTCACGTCCTCGGCGCCGACGCTCAGGCGGCGGCCGCACCGCCCGGAGGCTGTAGGCCCGTCGCCGGCAGCAGGGTCACCTCGGTGCCGGTGACGCCGCGCAGCCGGGCGAGGTCGAACGTCCGCCCGCCCTCCGCCGGCAGGTGCGCACCACAGACCGACCGCACGGGGGCGCTGCCCATCGGCAACGCGACCCGCGCCGACAGGGTGCGCTCGTACAGCAGCTGCTCGCCACGGAACTGGGCGTGCGACGCGAACGCGACGGCCGGCGTGTGCTGCCCGTCACGAAGGCAGCGGGTGCACGCGCCCTGCATCTCGATGCGCAGGATCCGTTGCCGCTGGGCCCGGTAGCCGAACTCGTACTCCAGCACGTCGCCATCGAGATCCGCCGTCAACAGGACGTAGCTGCGGGCGGGATGCCGCGCGGTCAGCTTCGTCAGCAGCTCCACCGCTCTCGCCCGGTCGCGGAAGGCGTAGAACCCGCACCGGCAGTCGAGTCCGGGGGGCACGCACCCGCGTCGGCGACAGCGCGCGAGCGCGTCCACCCGATACCGCAGGCTGGTGACGCCAGCCAACCACGCGTCGTCGTCCGGTCCCACGATCAGCTGGGCGATCTTGTAGCCCCGCACCGCATCGAGCGACTCGCTGGCGTCGTGACCGCTCCACGCGCTGCGCCGCATGCGTCGTTGCACCGCCTCGGCCAGCCCGCGGGCCAGCAGCGGCAGCGACAGCACCGTCAGGCTGAACAGCGTCTCCACCGGTGCGGGGTGGTGCTCAGTGCTCGGGGGTCTCCGAGCTGACCGGCTGCTCGTCGGCGGTCTGCTCGTCGAGCGCCGGTTCGACCACGATCTGGTCGAGGTCGATCGCCTCGTGCGCACGGCGGATGCGATGGCGTGCGACAGGTCGTCCGAGGTCCATGGAGCCTCCTTCGCGCCGGGCCGACCCTACAGACCCCACCGTACCGCGTCGGGCGTCGCTCGGGAAGACGAATGTCGGTCAGCCGACCATCGGCGTCCTGGATCAGCGCGGAGCGGCGGAGCCCCCGCTGCGCACGACCGGTAGGCTCGCGGCCATGTGCGCGCGATACGATGGCGGCGGTCGCGCCGGATGACCGTCGTCGCCCGGCCGCCCACGCCCGGCTCCGTCCCCGCCGCGACGGCACGTACCGACGTGGCACCCCCCGGACGTGTGCTGGACGACCCACGCGACCGGTGGGCCCTGGCCGGGCTCGCCGGGCTCGTGGTCGCCGTCCACGTGGTGGTCCACGGCGCCGGGCTGGTGCCCCGTGCTCGGGCTCGTCGTGGTGGCGCTGCTGGCGGGTGAGCTGGCCTGGGCCAATG
>JAHWKT010000010.1:22496-38361 GCA_019347695.1 Actinomycetota bacterium
ATGCTGCTCGGGCTCGAGCACATCCAGGGCTACAACCCCACCCACCTGGTCCGCTACGACGACGTGATCGCGGCCGCCAACCGGCGGGAGCAGGACTACCACGTCGCCAACCTCACGCCGCCGGCGTTCGACAGCCCGGTCTTCGACCTGCTCAACGGGCGCTGGGTCGTGCTCGACCACAGCATCGACCACACAGAGACGGCGATGTCGACCCGCGGACGATGGCGCTGCTCGAGACGCCACCGCCGCCGCTGGATCCCGCCGGTACCGGCACGGCACGCGTCGTCGCACACGGCACCGATGCGGTGACCGTCGAGGTCGACGCGTCGGCCGACGCGCTGCTGGTGGTCTCACAGATGTTCCACCCCGCCTGGCGGGCGACGGTCGACGATCGGCCGGCCGAGCTGCGCGTCGTCCATCACCGCGACCGGGTCGTGCTGGTGGGCGCCGACTGCCCGACGGTAGACTGGGGACGGATCTCACCGCATAGGGCGGTTCGGTTCCCCAGATCACGCGGCGCGGGGCTCCCACGTCCAGAACCGCAGCGCCACGACGGCGCCCGCGACACCCCAGGCGGCCATCACCGCCAGATGATCCCAGAAGAACCCGGCTCCTGGGATCGTCGGGTTGACGCCGTCGGCCACGGCGTTCGCGAAGTGCTTGAGCGGGAAGATCCACCCGACCGCGTCCATCCACGGCGGCAGGTCGCCGATCAGGAAGATGTCGGAGAAGAACGACAACGGCAGCAGCGTCGCGTTCGCGATCGCGGGGACGGCACGCGCGTTCGGTGCGATCGTGGCCAGCGCCAAACCGAGGGCTGCGAAGCACGCGATCCCCACGACCACCGATGTCACCAGCCCCGGCAGCGCCCGCGGCACGAGCTCGACGCCGTACACGACGATGCCGACCGCCATGGTCAGGACCAGGCTGATCAACGCCACCACGACCGACGACGTGACCCGGCCGGCCATGAACGCCCACACCGGCAACGGGGTGCCGTGGATGCGCTTGAGCACGCCCCGGTCCCGGGCGCGCGCCACACGTTCGGAGAAGTCGGCATACGCGGCGGTCGCCGCGCCGAACACGGCGAGCACGGCCGACAGGAACTGGGTCAGTGGCACGCCGCCGCGGGCGGACAGCTCGTCGTCGCCGAAGACGACCGGCAGCAGGAGCAGCAGCATGATCGGGAAGCCGACGGTGAAGAACGCCGAGGCGGTGTCACGCCGGAAGGCACGCACGGCGTAGCCGGCCTGGTTGGCGATCAGCGCGGCGACGGCCGGCCGCCCAGTCTGCTCGACCGGGCGCAGCACGGTCGTGGGCTCGGGCGTCGGCGCGGCCTCGTCGGGACGGGCTGTGCTACCCCGACGCCGCTGCCGGCCCGACGGGCCCGGCTCCCACCGGAAGAACCGCAGCGCCACCAGCGCGCCGGCGACGCCCCATGCCGTCATGACGGCCAGGTGGTCCCACGCGAACTGTGGTCCGGTCGAGAACGGGTCGAAGGTGTCGGCCAGCGCGTTGACGAAGTGCTTGAGCGGGAAGAGCCAGCCGATCCGCTCCAACCACGTCGGCAGCGGGCCGATCGCGAAGATGTCGGAGATGAACGCCAGCGGCAGGATGATCGCGTTGGTCAGCGCCTGTGTCGCGCCCTGTGACGGCGCGACCGAGACGATCGCCAGGCCGAGCGCGGCGAAGCAGCCGATGCCGACGATCACCGTCAGCACCGCGGCGGGCGCGGTCCGGGCAACGAGCTGCACGCCGAAGAACACGACGCCGACCGTGACCATCAGCGCCACCGACAGCAGCGCGATCCACACGGTCGACCCGATGCGTGCGACCATGTACATCCACGGTGCGAGGGGGGTGCCACGCGCGCGCTTCAGCTGGCCGTCGTCGCGCTCGATCACCACACCGACCGCCAGTGACGTGAACGACGCGGTCGTCGCCGCGAACGCCGCGATCGCCGGCGTGAGGAACTGCGCGACCCGCATGCCGCCGGAGTCTGGGATCTCCTCGTTGCCGACGAGGCTGCTCAGCAGGACGAGAAACAGCAGCGGGAAGATGATCGTGAAGAACGCCGCGATCGGCGAACGCCAGAACGCGGTGTTCTCGTAGCGCAGGTACGACCAGATCATCGCCGGCGCGGTCGGCCTGCCTGTGTCGACCGCGCCGCGGTGCGTGGTGTCAACCGTCACCGGCCCCACCGATCAGGCGCAGGTAGACGTCCTCCAGCGTCGGCTGGGCCAGCCGCAGCGACTCCAGCTCGACGCCGCGGTCGGTCGCCCAGCGGGTGAGCGTCGTCAACGTCGCGGTGGCAGTCCGGGTCCGTGTGGTGACCTGGGGGCCGTCGACCTGGACCGAGCCGAGCGCCGGCAGGTCCCCGGCGGTCACACCCGCCGGCAGCCGGAAGCTGATCAGTGCGTCGTCCGAGTGCTGCTCGCTGAGCTCGTCGGGCGTGCCCATCGCAATCATCCGACCCTTCGCGATGATGGCGAGCCGATCGGCGAGGTGCTGGGCCTCGTCCATGTAGTGGGTGGTGAGCACGATCGTCTTGCCGAGCTCCTTGAGGTTGTCGACGAGCTTCCAGGCCTTGCGGCGCGCGGACGGGTCGAACCCCGTCGTGGGTTCGTCGAGGAACAGCAGCTCCGGGTCGCCGACCAGCCCGAGCGCCAGATCCAGGCGCCGGCGCTGTCCGCCCGACAGCGTCTTGACCCGCGCCTCGGCCTTGTCGGCCAGTCCGACGAGCTCGATCAACTCGTCGACGTCGCGGCGCCGCGGGTACATGCCGCGGTACAGGGTCACCAGCTCGCGCACCGTGAACTCGTCGTCGACGCCGGCCTCCTGCAGCACGATGCCGATGCGCTCGCGGAACTCGCGGCCACTGCTGCCCGGGTCGAAGCCGAGCACTTCGACCTCGCCGCCGGTGCGATCGCGGTGACCCTCGAGGATCTCGACCGTCGTGGTCTTGCCCGCGCCGTTGGGCCCCAGTACGCAGAAGCACTCGCCCTCGCGCACATCGAAGCTGAGTCCGTCGACCGCGGCGAGCGGCCCGTAGTCCTTGCGCAGGTCGGTGACGACGATCGCGCTCATCGTCGGGTGCGGCAGTGCAGGTGGACAGCCATCAGATCGCCTCGTACCGATGTCGCCAACACAGTAGTCCGCGGCCGGTGCCTGTAAGAAACTGGTGGGCGGCGGTGTTCAACCGATGACCGACCGAGCCGGAGCGAAGCAACGGTGTGTCGATGGATGCGACTGGTGCGACAGGCGCCGCAGTGACCAACGACAGGTTCGCTGACGTCTTCCGGCGGCGCTACGCCGAGCTGGTCCGTCTCGCCGCGCGTGTCACCGGCGACGCGATGGAGGCCGAGGACGTCGCGCAGGAAGCGCTCACTAGGTTGTCGACCCATCAGGTGCTCGACCGACCCGACGACGAGATCGCCGCGTGGCTGCGGCGGATCACCATCAACGCCAGCTTCAACCGGCTGCGCAGCCGCTCGCGCAGCACCGACCGCATGCAACGATCGGCTGCGGCCGAACGACCCTTGCGCGACGCGGATCGTACCGGCCCGCAGCTCGCGCAGGTGGTACGCGCAGAGGAGCGCGCGCTGGTGCGGGCCGCACTGGCCCAGTTGCCGGAACGTCAGCGCACGTGCCTGCTGCTGCGCCACAGCGGCTACCGCTACACCGAGATCGCCGCGGCGGTCGGCATCGCCACGGGCTCGGTCGGGGTGCTGCTGACGCGGGGGGAACAGGCCTTCCGCCGCCACTACGAGGAGATGCAGTGATGACCTGTGTGAGCGGTGCGCGCCTGCGCGCCCACCTCGACACTCCGGACCACGCGATCGACGGTCATCTGGCGCAGTGCGCGGCATGTGCGCAGCGCCTGGCCGGCGTCCGCGGCGCGGCGCGGTTCGCGGCACGGTCGATCGCGGACCTCGACGCGGGCGCCGGTGGCGCCGTGGACGTCGACGCGGCGCTGGCGCGCGTCGCGCCGGCGACCGGGGCCGGTCCGGCGAGTCGCCGGTTGCGGATCCCCACCGCGATCGCTGCAGGCGTCATGGTGCTCGCGCTCGTCGCCGCGCTCGTCGTCACACCCACGGGCCGGCAGGCGGCGGCCAGCTTCCTGTCGAGTTTCCGGTCCGAGCGGATCCAGGTCGTCACCTTCGACCCGCGGGATCCGCAGGCGGCGTTCGGCGCGCTGTCCGACATCGTGGAGGTCGACGCCGCCGAGCTCGACGCCGGTCAACAGCGCGAGGTCGACGACCTCGCCGCCGCCGGCGCGATCAGCGGGTTCGACGCGTCGCCGGTGTCATGGCTACCCGACGGCGCCATGCTCGAGGGCGTACAGGCGTCGGCGCCGTCGACCGTGCGGTTGACGTTCGGCCGTGAACGTGCACCGGAGCTGCCGGCGGCGCTCGACGGGGCACGCCTCGTCGTGTCGGTGCCCGGTACGGTCGCGTCGATGTACGACGTCGACGGCGCGATGCTGGTGGTCGCCGAGTCCGCACAGCTGCGCGTCGATGCCGAAGGCGCCGATCTCGGGCAGATCCGCGAGTACCTCCTCAGCCGGCCGGAGGTGCCGACGGACCTGGCGCGGCAGCTGCTGGCGATCGATGACTGGACCACCACCCTGCCGATCCCGGTGCCGGTCGACGAGGTGGTCTGGCAGGATACGACGGTGGCCGGACGGCCCGGCCTGATGCTGCAGGACACCATGGGGTCAGGACTGCTCTGGCACGACGGCGAACGCATCCGCGCTATCGGCGCGGAGGGGCTGGACGTCGATGCGCTCCGGCGGGTCGCCGATGGCGTCGGCTGACGCGGCGATCACCGCGCGCGGCCTGCACAAGCGGTACGGCCGGCACGTCGCGCTGGCGTCGCTCGACCTTGTGGTCGAGCCGGGTCAGGTCGTCGGCCTGCTCGGCCCGAACGGCGCGGGCAAGACCACGACGGTCAAGATCCTCACCGGACTCGTGCGGCCGACCGGGGGGACCGCCGAGCTGTTCGGCGTGCCGGTCGCCGACCCGCCGGCCCGCAGCCGGCTCGGCTACCTCCCCGAGCACTTCCGGTTCCCCGAGTGGCTGACGGGACTGGAACTGCTGCGGTTCCACGCGCGGCTGGCGGGGCGTGACCCGCGGCGCGACGCCGACTGGTTGCACGAGCTACTCGCGCTGGTCGGGCTCGACGGTCGCGGCGACGAGCGCATCCGCGGCTACTCGAAGGGGATGACGCAGCGCCTGGGGCTCGCGCAGGCGCTGGTCGGCGCGCCCGATCTGGTGCTGCTCGACGAGCCGACGTCGGCCATGGACCCCCTCGGCCGGCGCGAGATCAGGGAGCTGATCCGCACGCTGGCTCGCGACGGCGTCGCGGTGCTGCTCAACTCCCACCTGCTCAGCGAGGTGGAGCTGGTGTGCGACCACGTGGTGGTCATCGATCGCGGCACGGTGCTGCGCAGCGGGACGCTCGACGAGGTGCGCTCCGCGTCGCTGGAGGTGCGCATCGAGCTCGAGCGGGTGGACCAGCGGGCCCGTGACCTGGTGGCCGGATACGGCCGGATCATCGCCACAGACGATCACGAGATCCTGCTCGGCACCGACGATCCCGACGTGGTGCCGCGCCTGGCCGCCGACCTGGTGCAGTCGGGTGCACGGGTGCGTGCGCTCGTGCCGCTGCGACGCTCGTTGGAGGACGCGTTCGTCGGCCTGGTGCGCAAGGAGGAGTCGTGACGGGTCACGACATGGGTCACGTTCCTTTGGCCGTGAGGAGCGCAGCGTCAGCTGCGGGACTCCTGAGCGAAGCGGTAGGTCGTCGGTCATGACGGCGCTGCCGATCACACGGCTGAGCATGCGCGAGGCGGTCAGTCGTCGGCTGGTCGTCGTCGGACTGGCGATCAGCGCAGCGTTCCTGGTGCTGTTCGCGCTCGGGTTCGGCGCGCTGTACAGCAGGGTGGCCACCGAGGACGATCTCACGGAGCTGGCGTTCGCCGCGTCGATGATCACGGTGCTGGGCCTGTACATCGTGCGGTTCCTTGCCGCGCTGCTCGCGATCTTCCTGTCGAGCAGCGCGGTGGCGACGGAGATCGACTCCGGGGTGCTGCACGCCGTCCTCGCACGCCCGCTGTCACGAACATCGTGGCTCGGGCAGCGGTGGCTCGCGTTCGTCCTGGTAACGGTCGGCTACGTGAGCCTCATGACGGTGGCCGTGATCGCGATCGCCAACGGCATCGCCGAGTACGCGCCGCTCGATCCGTGGCGCGCCATCGTCGTGATCGCGCTCGAGCTCGCGGTGCTGCTCTCGCTCGGGTTGCTGACCAGCACGACGTGGTCGGCCGTGACCAGTGGCGTCGTGACGTTCAGCCTGTTCGGCGTGGCATGGCTGGCCGGCATCATCGAGTTGATCGGCGATCAGCTGCGCAACGAGACGATGCAGCTCATCGGCATCGGGACCAGCCTGGTCATGCCCAGCGACGCGCTGTGGCGTGGCGCCTCCTTCTACCTGCAGTCACCGTCGGTCCTGGTCGCGACCCGGGCGGCCGGCGGCGGCAACCCGTTCGCGGGCAGTGCACCGCCGACCACCTCGCTGATCGCATGGTCGGTCGCCTACGCCACGTGCCTGCTCGCCATCGCGGCGTGGCGACTGCGACGACGCGACATCTGACGGGAACGCACGCGTGGGGTCACTGGCGTGGCTGCTCGTCGCCGAACAGGAATGACAGCAGCACGAACCGTTGGCCCCGCGTGACGGGTAGCACCTCGTGGAGGTGGGATCCCGAGAACACCAGCGCCTCGCCCTCCGCCGGCCGGTAGCGGGCGTAGCCATACTCGGGGAACCGCAGCTCGCCACCGTCGTAGTCCTCGTTGAGGTTCAACGACAGTGCGAACCTGCGGTGTGCCGTCGACGGGCTCAGGTTGTCGCGGTGCGCGGTGAAGAACCCGGCGTCCTCGGCGGCGTAGCAGCCGATCTTGAAGCCCTCGAAGCGTGATGCGGAGTAGGCAAAGGCCTTGCGTAGCTCAGGTATGACCCGCCGACCGATGTGGGACGACAGCGTGCGCTGCAGCTCGGCGTCGGTCACCGTGTGGTCGCGGCGCCGCTTGCGCTGGAGGTCGGTCGTCTCGGCGCGCTCGACGCCGACGGTCGTCTCGACACCGGTCTCGATGCCACCGGCACGTTGCCAGCGGGCGATGAGGTCGGCGCACAGTGCCTGAGACAGCGCGTTGGGCACCAGCAGCACCGGTGCGTGGCGGCGAGCGATCGTGTGCTCGTCGTCGTGTGTGGCCGCGGCAACCGCCTCGGTCACCCGGGTGAGATCACCGGCCGCCGGGTCGTCGTGGGCGGACGTCGCGGCGACCCGCACGTTGGGGTCCACGACGACCGACACCACAGGGCCGTCCGGGCTGACACCGTACGCGCCGTGGACCGCGCCCTGCGGGTCGCTGAACGTGGCCGCCTCGGCGCCACCGGTCGTCGCCACGACATGCAGGGTCGTGTCGAGTCCCAGCACCTCGCGGAGCCGGTCACGCACGGTCAGCGCGGCCGGTTCGCCGCCGGCGCCCGAGAAGATCAGCACCGCCGGCGCGCCACCGACGTACCCGTAGAAGCGGGTGGCCTGCCCGTCGCCGCGCCGGGCGACGAAGTCGGCGGCACGCTCCCCGCTGCCCACCAGTGCGCGCTGCGCTGCCATGTGCTCCACCTCATCCGTCACCTGCCGACGCCACGATAGGAGCTTTGGGGCACGCTGTGCACACCGCTGGCGCGACGGCAGCGGCGGTGCAGCGTCGACGCATGACGCGACGACGGATCCCCGACCCGTTGCTGACCGGGTGACGCCCGCTTCGTGGCGGACGTCGACGCGGAGGGCGCGCTGCACGCGGCGTTCGTGCGCCCGCCCGTGGCCCATGCCCGGATCGCCCGCGTGGATCTCGCGGACGCGCGCCGCCTCGCGACCGTGTGCACCGCCGACGATCTGCAGCTGCCGCCGCTGCCGCCCGACCCCGGCAGCGCGCCGTGCCTGGGGCGGCCGCCGCTCGCACGGGACGTCGTGCGCTTCGCCGGCGAACCGGTCGCCGTGGTTGCGGTGCCGCCGGGCGACGGGCTGGTCGTGTGGGTGGGCACCCAGGAGCCGTTCCGGACGCGCGAGCGGATCGCGGCCTGTGTCGGCCTCGAGGTCGAGCAGGTCCGTGTCGTGCTGCCCGCGATCGGTGGCGGGTTCGGCGGCAAGCTGCCGACCTGCGCCGAGCACGTGGTCGTGGCTGCGCTCGCGTTGCGTCTCGGCGCGCCGGTGCGCTACGCCGAAACCCGCCGCGAGAACCTCGTCGCGATGATCCACGGCCGCCGTCAGATCCAGGACGTCGAGGTCGGCGCGCTGCGCGACGGGACGATCGTCGGGCTGCGCGCCCGCATCATGCTCGACGCGGGTGCCTATCCGCGCATGCTCGGTCGCGCTGCGCTGACGACCAGCATGCTGTGTGGTGCCTACCGCATCCCGCAGGCGGGCGCGACGGGTCACCGCCGTGGTCACCAACGCGCCGACGACGCGCGCCTACCGGGGTGTCGGCCGGGTCGAGGCCGCGGCGCTGGTCGAGCGGGCGGTGGACCTCGTGGCCGCCGAACTGCGTGTGGATCCCCTGGACGTGCGCCGCCGCAACCTGCTGCCGGCCGACGCCTACCCCCGCCGCACCGCCGCCGGTGCGCGGTACGACAGCGGCGATCTGCCGCGCGCGCTCGACGCCGCGACGTTGCAGGTCGACTACCACGGGGTGCGCCGCGAGCAGCGCCGGCAACGACACGCTGGCGCGACGCCGTACCTGGGCGTCGGCATCGGCGCCTACGTCAATGTGACCGGGTGGGAGTCGGAGTACGCGGCGGTCGAGATCGCCGGAGACGGACGTGTGACTGTGACCACCGGCACCGCCGCAACCGGCCAGCAGCATGCCGTCGCGTGGACCCGACTGGTGGAGCGCACGCTGGGGAGGTCGATCCTGGTGACGTCGCCCTCCACCGCGACGGCGCACGGCACACCGGACAACGGGAAGCGGCGCTGTCGTGGGCGCAGCTCGCGGCGCTGGCAGGAGACGAACCGCTGCGCGCGGCCGTCGACTTCGACCAGGACGAGCTGACCGCGCCGTTGGGGGTGCACGTCGCGGTCGTCGAGGTCGATGCCGACACCGGCCGTGTACGCGTGATCCGGTACGTGGCGGTGGATGACTGCGGCCGCGTGCTCGTGCCGGCGATCGTGGACGGCCAGATCCATGGCGGTGTGGCGCAGGGGATCGGCGAGGCGCTCTACGAGGGCATCACGTACGACGCCAACGGCACGCCGTCGGCCGCGACATTGCGCAGCTACACCATCCCGAGCGCGCCCGATCTCCTGCCGCTCGAGATCGTGCGCTCGGAGGTGCCGGTGCCCGGCAACCCGCTGGGCGCGAAAGGTGTCGGCGAATCGGGTGTCGTGGGCGCCGTGGCCGCGTTGCGCAACGCTGTGATCGACGCGCTCTCGCACCGCGGCGTGACGCATGTCGACGTGCCACTGACACCGGAGCGCATCTGGCGGGCGCTCCACGGCTGACTCGTGCGGAGCGCCATCGACCCCTCTGCAGATTGCAGTGGACTGAACGGAAGTTTAATATTCCGTACAGACGTTCAGTACGCGACGGTTCCGCCGCCGAACGAGGAAGGAGCCGGCATGGCCGACGTCGTTATCCACACGAAGGGCCTGGTGAAGGACTACGGCGCGACCCGCGCGCTGGCCGGCGTCGACCTCGCCGTCGAGCGTCGCGAGATCTTCGGGTTCCTCGGACCCAACGGCGCGGGCAAGTCGACGACCATCCGGGTGCTGCTCGACCTGCTGCGGCCGACCGCGGGTCACGTCGAGGTGCTCGGCGTGCCGCCGGCCCGGGGTGGCCCCGCGCTGCGTGTCCGCATCGGTGCTCGTCGCCGTGATGACCGTCGTCACCGTGACGCTGGTCGTCGCGCTCGACCTCGATGTCGCGGTCGGCAACATCCTGGCCGGCTCGGCCGGTCTGCTGCTGCTCGTACTGGGCTTCGCCACGATCGGGCTGGCGGCGGGCGCGATCACGGGCCGCCGGGTGGTCGGTCTCGGGGTCGCCGCCGGGCTCGCGGTCCTCGCGTTCATGCTCGACGCCATCGGGCCGACCATCGACGCCGGTTGGATGACGGCGGTGTCGCCGTTCTCGTGGTACCTGGAGGAGCGGCCGCTGTTCACCGGCGTCGACGCGCAGGGTCTGGCGCTGCTCTCCGCGGTGCCGCTCGTCGCCGCGGCGGCGGCGGTCGCCGGCTTCGCACGCCGTGACCTCATGGTGTAGCCGGGCTCATCGCACGACGGCGAACGCCATCCCGTCGTAACCCTTCACACCGACCTGCTGGATGATCGCGGCCGCCACCCGTGGCTCGGCGGCCACCGCGGCGTTGAACCGTTGCACGCCGGCGACGGCCTCGTCGTCCACGGCGTCCTGCGCCACCCGGCCGTCGCGCACGACGTTGTCGGCCACGATCAGTGTCCCCGGCGCCGACAGGTGCAGCACGGCAGCCAGGTACTCGGCGTACGGCGGCTTGTCGGCGTCGATGAACACCAGGTCGAACGGACCCGCACCGTCGCGCTGCAGCTGCGCGAGCGTGTCGCGGGCGTCACCGACCCGGACCTCCACGCGGTCGGCGACCCCGGCGTCGGCGAGGTTGCGTCGAGCGACCTGTGCGTAGGCGGCCTCACGTTCGAGCGTCAGCAACCGACCGCCGCGCGGAACCGCCCGCGCCAGCCAGATCGTGCTGTACCCGCCCAGGGTGCCGATCTCGAGGATGCGGGTCGCGTGACACGCGAGCGCGAGCACGTGCAGCAGGCGTCCGTGCGCCGACGAGACGCTGATCGCCGGCAGCCCGGCCTCGTTCGACCGCTCGAGCGCGCCGGCGAGCGCCGGGTCGGCGGGCGCGAACAGGTCTTCGAGGTACCGGTCGACCGTCGCGTAGCGGTCCTCGCTCACGGCGGTCGGTGTCCGCCTAGCGGTCGATCTCGCGCTCGCGGACGACTTCGCGCTTCCGTGGCCGTCCCGACCCGGTGTCACGGCGCCCGAAGATGAGCGCGGTGAACAGCAGGCCCAGCAACCCGGCGGCCATCAGGATGTAGCCGATGACGCGGATGTCGACGCCGGCGACGTCAAAGTCGAGCGCAAACGCAAAGATCGCGCCGATCGCGATGAGCGCGATGCTTGATCCGATGCCCATGGTGTGTTCCTCGACGTTCAGCTGGTCGGTTGAGGTGTCCAGCGTGATGAGATCCGGCCCGACCATACCCGACATGTGCCCGGTACACGCGGCAGGTCGCTCACCCTGGCGGCCGGGTCGTGCCGCCCGCGGCGAGCACCTCCATCGTGCGCTGCAGGAAGGACGCCATCGCACCCCGCCGGACGCCACGACGCGGTCCGAACAGGCCGGGAGAGCGGCCCTGGGCGATGCCGGCCTCGGCGAGCCGGTTGATCGCCGGCTCGTGCGTGGTGCCCGCGTCGTCAGCGAACACGTTGCCACCGTCGGGCAGCTCGCGCTGCCGCACGTAGGCGACGGTGCGGTCGAGCAACGCCGCCATCTGCGCGCGCGTGATGATCCGGTGGGGGCCGAAGCTGGTGGCCGGCAGGTCGCCGGGTCCGCCCGACAGGATGCCGGCGGCCGCGAGCCGGGAGACCGCGGGCGCATGCGGCGAGTCCGCGGCGACATCGTTGAACGACGCCGATGACGAGGCGGGCAGCGCGCGGCCGGCCTTCCCTGATCCGGGGTGTCCGGCGACATGGTCGATCAGCCGTGCGAGAAAGCTGGCCATCTGCGCGCGGGTGACCAGCTGCGCCGGGGTGTATGTCGACGGTGCCGTGCCACGGGTGATGCCGTACCAGGCCAGACACGCGATGGTCTCGCGGTGCGAGCTGTCGGCGATGTCGGTGAACCCGGGAGCGGGCACCCGCGCCGCGGGGCACGCCGTCGTCGCGGGGTCGCGCACGGTGGTGGGTGGCAGGTAGCGCACGGCCAGCGCGTTGGCCACCGGTCGCTCGGTGGGATCGCTGAAGCGGTTGCGCACCCTGCCCAGCACCGTCATGGTCGTCGAGCCGCCACCGTCGAGCGACAGGCCGTGCACCGCATCCAGGTCGACGAGCAGGCGGGCGAGCTCCCACATCGTCATCCCGGCCGAGTGCGACTGGCGCCCGTCGACGGTGACCAGCAGCATGGTGCCGTCGCCGGTCTCCGCGACGGCGGTGCGCGGATGTCGGGGTGCGTTGTGCCGGTCGTGGCTGAAGCCCTCCGCAACCCAGTCGTCGGGTGGCGTCATCCGGCCGTCACGCACGATCAGCGGTCCGCCCGGGAGCACGTCGGCGCTGGAGACCCACGCGTCCGCGGTGACATCGAGCGGCGCGACGTCGACCTCGACGTCCACCGTGTCGCCCACGGCGATCCCATCGAGGCGGGCCGCGGCCCGGCCGTAGCCGACGAGCACGCCGCCACCCTCGGGGATGGCCACCTCGCCCGACGTCGTCTTCACGGCGCTGACGGTGGCCGTCGCGGTGCCCAGCAGGGGCAACGTCAACTGGTCGAGCACGACCACCCGCGAGCCCTTGGGCGCGGACACCGTCGGACCCCACGCCGGGGTGTAGGCCAGCAGCTCGCCGGCACCGCTGCCACCGACCTTCAACGGCACGTAGTTGAGATCGTTGATGATCACCGGGTCCTGCCCGCTGCGTACCAGCCGGAGACGGCCACGCAGCCGGGAGAACACGGCGTCGCCGTCGCTGCGGATGCCGAGCGTGCCGCGGTGCCCCGGCTTGCCCCACTGCGTCTTCGGACCCGTGAACAGCTCGCGGTCCGTGGCCGCGACCCCGTGCGGCTTGCCCCCGGCCGCAGGCAGCCAGAAGCCGCCGTTGATCATCGCCAGGCTGCCGCGGGGCAGTTCCGCCTTGGCCATCGCCGAGGTCGGACGCGTCCCGGCGATGGTGTCGTTGGCGTGCACCGGCTCGACTCGCAGCGTTGGCCTGCGCGTCACCCGCACGAGGTTGCCGCTCGCGACCGCCCCGTCGTCGAGTGTCACGGTGAACGTGGTGTGACGGAGGCCGTCGACCAGCACCTCGCGCGATGTGGTGCGGGGGCGGGTCTGCGCATCGGCAGGGGCCGGCGCGAGGAGCACGGAAGCGAGCGTGAGCACGATGACCGCGGCGCAATGCTTCATCACCAGGGACCAGACGCCGCCGGCGGCGGAACCGGTACGCGCCGCTGCCGGCCGCCCGGCGGGCCGCCACTACACTGGCCGTATGGTGCTGCGTCCGCAGGTCGTCGCGTTCGACGTCAATGAGACCGTGTTCTCGCTGGACGCCGTCGGCGCCGCGCTCGATGCGCAGGGCGCGCCCGACGGGACGTTGCAGCGGTGGTTCACCCAGGTCCTGTCCGACGGTTTCGCCTTCACGTGCGCGGGCGACTTCGTCGAGTTCCGCTCGCTTGCGCAGCGCACGCTCGCTCGGATGCTCGACGACGATGACGCTGCCACCCGCGTGCTCGAGGCCTTCTCCGAGCTCGATGCGCATCCGGATGTCAGACCGGCGCTGGAGCGTCTCGCCGACGCGGACGTCCGGGTGGTCACGCTCACCAATGGCCACGCCGACACGACGCGGCACCTGCTGGAGCGTGCGGATCTGCAGGGCCTGGTCGCCGCCTGCCACGACGTCGGCGAGGTTGGGCGCTGGAAGCCCACCGCTGCCCCGTACGAGCACTGCGCCCGGCGCAACGGTGTCGAGGTCGGACGGCTCGCGCTGGTCGCCGTCCACTCCTGGGACATCCACGGCGCCAGGCGGGCGGGGCTGGTCACCGGGTACGCCGCACGACACGAGGGCGCGGCCGTGCCGGGCTTCGAACCCGCCCACGTCGCCGGGGACGATCTGCCCGAGGTCGTCGAGGGCCTGCTCGCGCTGCCCGCGCGATGACCGCAGGGCGTCCACGAACGGTCGACCTCGCCGGGCCCGTGCACGTCGTGGAGTACGGGTCCGGCCGGCCTCCGATCGTGTGCGTCCACGGGCTTGGTGGGTCGGCGGCCGACTGGCAGCTGCTGGCGCCCCGCCTGGCGGCGGACCGACGGGTGGTGGCGCTCGATCTGCCGGGTTTCGGCGTCACACCGCTCGCTGGACGGTCGGCGACGATCGCCCATCTTCGGGCACTGCTCGACCGCTTCCTGCGCGAGCACATCGGCGAGCCGGCGGTGCTGGTCGGCAACTCGATGGGTGCCATGCTCGCGGTGCTGCAGGCGGTGCGGTGTCCGGCGTCGGTGGACCGGCTGGTGCTGTTGTCACCGGTGGTGCCAATCTCGGCGCGCCGGCTGCCGCACGTGCTGACCGTGGGACAGTTCCTGGTGTACGCGACGCCGCGCATCGGCGAGTCGTTCGTCAGGGCGCGGCGCCGTCGCATCTCCCCGGCCGCGTTGGTCGACACCACGCTGCGGTACATCGCGTTCGAGCCCGACCGCATCCCCCGGTCGGTGGTCGAGGAACGCACGAGGCTCGCGCAGCGACGGGCAGGCGATCCCACGGGTGATCGTGCGTTCCTGTCAGCAGTGCGGTCGCTGCTCGGTCTCCTGGCGACCTCACGGCGCTACCGCCGACATTTGGATCAGGTCGCGGTGCCGGTGCTGGTGGTGCACGGCGACCGCGACCGACTGGTGTCCGCCCGCGCGGTCCGTTCAACCACGACGGACCGGAAGGACTGGACCGTCGTCGTCCTCGACGAGGTCGGCCACGTGCCGCAGCTCGAAGCCGTCGACGACGTCACCGTGATCATGCGGGACTGGTTGCAGTTACCGCGTGCTTCGTCTGCGGATTCCGCAGTTCCCGGTCAGGCCGTCGCTGGCAGCTGGGTCTGATCCGCGCCGTTGGTACCGGGTTCGCCGAGCCGTTCGAGCTCGTGGGCGATCACCTCGGCACGGCGCAGCTCGGCTTCCAGGACCGCTCTGAGCTCACCCAGCTGCTCCGCGACCTGCGCCATCCGGCTCGAAGCGGAGAGCGACCTGGACAGGCCCCACAGCTGTTGGGTGTAGCTCAGCGCGTTACCGAGTGACTCACGGAGATCCTCGCGATACTGATTGACACATCTCGTCGCCTGTGGCGGGCGTGGGGCCCGATTCTCGATGCGTGTGGGTTCGAGATCACACCGTGGGCAGGTCGGATGGTCCTGGTCCCGCTGGAACCACTCCGGACACGGGAACCAGCGGGCGCACGAGGGGCATCGCCCCCAGATCTCTGGTGTCGTCATTCGCAGACTCCCTTGGTCACAACGCGGGTGCGACGTGCGTACTGGCCTGTCGGACAATGTACATTTGGCCACAGGTCGCGCGCTAGCCCCAACCTCGTGCGCCGCGCAATCGACCCCTGCAGCGAGTGACTAGTCTAGACTGGCCACGATCTGCAATCAACTGATTACGCAATGGACTGGCGAGCCTACCCGATCCAGCGGTCGCAGTCGAGTGGTCTGCGAATATCGCGAACCTGTTGATCGAGCATTCTTTCCAGCTCAGCGACCCGCACCGGTGGCGTCTGCGATCTGCCGATCGCTCGCGGATTCCGCAGTGCCACGCGGAGGCCTGGCCGGTTGGGTCACAGCGACCGCGGGCTGGATCCAGCACAGAGCGGGCGTCGGACGTCCCCTCGATCGCAACCTCCGCCCCGTCGCGCCGCCGTTGACGGCGAGGGTTCTGGTCGCGAACCCTTGCCCGTGGACATCGGCGACGAAGCGCCCCTGCCGACGATGATACGCTGTCGGCTCGCCGCGCACTTGTGCGCGCCACGGTGGAGTCGCATAGCCCGGCCTAGTGCGCCGCACTCGAAATGCGGTAGGGCGG
>JAHWKT010000132.1 GCA_019347695.1 Actinomycetota bacterium
GTCGCGACGGGCCGTCGATCGCAGCGATGATGTTTCGCATCCGGCAACTGGCTCGGTCAGACCTAAGGCACCAAGGCCCTCACACGTCAGGCGCGCCACCCACTCGGCACGCTGCGCGTCGGTGCCCCAGCGCAGCACCGACAAGGCGACCAGTCCGACGTTGACGCTGACCAGCGAACGGATCGATGCGTCCGTGCGGCCGAGCTCCTCGACGATGAGCCCGTAGGACAGGTAGTCGGTGCCCATGCCGCCGTACTCCTCCGGCACCGGTGCGCCGAGGAAGCCCACCGCGAACAGCTCGTCCATCAGCTCGTCGGGGAACGCCTCCCGCCGATCCAGATCCGCGGCCCGCGGCGCGACCTCCTTGTCGCAGAACTGCTGCGCGACGTCGCGGATCTGCTGCTGCTCCTCAGAGAGATCGAAGTCCATCGGCGGCTCCCGCCCTCGTCGTGTACGGCGTGGTTAGTCTGGCATGCCGTGCGGGGCGCGGCCGCCCCCAGACCGGTGGCCGTCCAAGCGAAAGGGGTCGACCTGCCTCGTCCCGAGGTCGCCGTGGGCGCCGTCTGCGTGCGGGAAGGGCGCCTGCTCGTCGTGCAGCGCGGTCGTGGCGTCGGCGCGGGCAGCTGGTCGCTGCCAGGGGGCCGGGTGGAGCCCGGCGAGACGCTCGCCGACGCCGTGCGCCGTGAGCTGCGCGAGGAGACGGGCCTGCACGTTGACGTCGGGGAGCTCATCGGCATTGCGGAGCGCATCAGCGACCGGGCCCACTACGTGATCCTGGACTTCTGGGCGCTCGCGTCCGGTACGGCATCTGCGGGCGACGACGCTGCCGACGTGGCGTGGGTCGACCGCGGCGCGCTGGCGGCGCTCGACCTCGTGGACGGGCTGTGGGAGTTCCTCGACGAGCACGACGTGCTCCGGCTGCTGTGACACGTCAGGGCGCTGGCCGCGGCGGCCGGGACGTCCCGCCCACGACCAGCAGCACGCCCACCAGCGCCAGCGGGTACCGAGCAGGAACCAGCCGCCGGGCGTCTCCCCCAGCAGCACGACGGCGAGCATCGTCGCGCCGATCGGTTCGCAGATCGCCACCACCGCGACGACCGTCGCCGTCACGTGACCCATGACGAGGTTGAAGACCGTGTGCCCCAGCAGCTGTGGCCCGACAACGAGACCGGCGATCGCGATCCAGGTGCCGCGGTCGTACGGCGCAGCCACGCCCTCCTGCGCGCCCGTCACCAGCGCGGCGCCCAGCAGTATGAGAGCCGCGCTGCCGTAGGTCCACGTCGCGTACACGCTGGCCGGCAGCGTCCGCCTGGCGTGGCGGCCCAGCAGCAGGTAGCCGGCGATCGCCACCGAGGCGGCGAGCGCGAGCAGGTCGCCCAGCAGCCCGCGGTCCTGGGTGCCGCCGACGTCGCCCGCGACGATCACGATCGCACCGAGCACCGTGATCCACACGCCGGTCCAGGTGCGTCGATCCGGCGGTTCGTCGAGCAGGCGCGCCGCCCCCACGCCGACGAGCACCGGCGACATCGACACCAGCACCGCCGAGGATGCGACGGTGGTGTACGCCAGCGACTGGAACCACAGCCAGAAGTGCGCGGCGAGCAGCATGCCGGAGGCCGCCAGCAGCGGCCGTTGGCCACGGCGCGGCACGATCCCCGTCCGGACGGCGAAGGGCGCCAACGCCAGCGCCCCCAGCGCCGTACGCCACCACGCCAGGGCGACGGCCGACGCGTCGGCCAGCCGCACGAGGATCGCCGACGACACGGCGAGCACCGCGACGACGAGCAGCCACGCCCGTACACGGGGCCGCACCAACCGGGCGTCGACCCACGTCATGGGTGCCGGCACCACCGGATGCGTGCCACCGGCGTCGCCACTACCGGCGTCGTCACCACCGATCCTTTCCTATACTGTCGCCGAGCGTCCACGGCAACCCGGCCGAAGGGCGACGTGAGGCCTCGAGAGCCGAAGGGTTCCACACTGGCACGCGCCGATCTGCATCAAGCGTTCGCCATCGACCGCGACGTGTACGAGGCCGCCCGCACCGATCGAGCGGTGCTCGACCCGATCGTCCATACCGACGGTGCCATCCCTGGCGCGGCCAGGCCGTTTCTGGTCGTCCGCGAGTATCAGGGACCCCAGGGCATCTACGTCGAGCGCTTCGTCCTGACCGACCCCGACGGTCGCGCGCTGGCGGCGCCCTCGCCGGCGCGGATCACGCTGCGGGGAGAGGCGTTCGAGGACCGGTTCCTCAGCGAGGTCCGCAGCATCACCATCTCCAGCCTCGGTGAGCACCGCCTGACGTTCTACATCGGCGACGATGAGGTCGGCAGCGTGCCGGTGTTCGTCGAGCCCGAGGGCGGCGGCAGCCCCCGCACGGCGGCCGAGGCCACATTCGCCGCCGCGCTCAAGAAGAGCACGATCATGTGGGTCACCGTTCCCGAGCGTCCCAACGGACGCCGCCGGACGCTGCCCGAGCACACCCAGCCTGTGTGGTTCGTGACCGAGGGCGACAAGGTGTATCTGCTGCACGGGCCGGGTGAGCAGTATGTCCCGGGCCTCGGCGAGACCGCCACCGTGCGGCTCAACGCCCGCGGCAAGGACACCCGCAGCCTGGTCGCCAACGTCGTCTGCGAGGTCGAGGTCGTCGCGCCGGACGACGAACGCTGGGACAAGGTCACACAGAAGGCCGTCACCAAGCGACTGAACCTGCCCGACGCGGGCGACGAGACGATCCAGCGGTGGCGCCAGAACTGTCAGCTGCTGGAGCTCACGCCCCAGTTCGGCACCGACGAGGTCGCCGACGCCACCGCCGCGCTGTCGGTCACCGCCGACGGCGGCACCGCACAGCAGCAACAGGCCGCTGCGGCGACCGCCGACCGCAGCGACGAGATCCACGTCGAGGCGCAGATCGACCAGGAGGTCATGGACAAGCTGCTCGACGATGGTGTACCGGAGCGGGTCGCGCGCGCCAAGGCCAAAGCGCACTACGTGCGGACGGAACGCGAGCGCATCCGCGCCGAGCGCGAGGGCGCCGACGCCTGACCAAGAGCTCGCGACCTCTAACAGTCGAAGGTTGCGGCCGCGACAGCGCACAGCAGGTGGCGTCGATCGGGCGCGACAGCACCGAGTCGACGGACGAGCAGCGACTTGGGGAACGGGCGGAGGTTGTCGAAACTGGCCACGGACGGCAGTGGCAGGCCTTCGGCTTCGCCGACCGGGAGCTCACTCGGCACCGACCGGATGCGGGTCGTGACGGGGGCGACGAGTACACGTTGCCTTACGGCGTTGGCGGCGTCGCGGCTGATGACGAGGAACGGTCGACCCTTCTCGTCGGGCGACTCGCCCCACCACAGTTCGCCGCGCGCTACCACCATGGCTGCCAGGGTTCGTCCTCGATCGCGTCGATGGCCAGACGGTAGGCGTCGCTGAGTTCTTGCGGTGACTCCGGAACCCTGCGAAAGCCGTCGGTGAAGGCGCGGTCGATCGCGTCGTCACGGACGTGACGGGTCAGCATGTCCAGGGCGGCGCGCACCGCCGCTGAGCGGTTGTCGTATCGCCCTTGCGCGACGAGGCCGTCGATGGTCTCCAGTACGGCGTCAGGGACCTTGACCGCAATCTGTGTGGTCATGCGATCAGTATACCGCCCGGCATCACAGTGACGCTCCGACGGCGGGCTCGCGTCTACAGCGACGGCTGGTCTCGGGTCGCGCGGCGCCAGACGATGACCAGCGCGAGCCCGATGACCAGCGCGGCGGCGCCCGTGGGGGTGACCAGCAGCCGCAGCACCCGCACCAGGGTCCACGGCCGTGCGGCGAGCACCTCCAGCTCGCGGTGGTCACCGGCGGGGATGACCCAGCTGACGACGCGGTCGCCGTTGCGCCGGTCGGCGTCCGTCTCCAGCACCTCGCCAGGCATCCGCGCGGTCACCCGCAGCTGCACGCTGTCGGCGATGAGCTCCCGTGCACGCGCCGGGCTGTAGCCGATGTCGCGCACCGCGGGGGTGACCTGCAGGCCGGCGCCACCATGGAGCGCCACGGTGTCGTCGGTGACCACCACCCGCAGCGGGTCGAGCGGACGCAGTTCGGGCGCCGCGACCGCGTCGGCGAACTGCGTGCTGACGCGCTCGAGCTCGGCGGCGTCGTCGAACGTGGTCGCGAGCGTGACCGCACCATCGGGACCGTCCGACCGGCGCACGCGCCAGCCCGGCAGCTGCGCTCCGGCGGTGACCAGTCCCGACAGCGGGTCGGCGCCCGCCTGACGCACGGTCCGCCGTAGCGCGTCGTCAGGCGCCAGCGTCACCGCCAACGTCCCGCCACCGGCAGCGTCGAGTGCGATGTCGACGTCGGCCCGCAGCTCACAACCGGACAGCAGCAACACCACCGGCAGCGCGATCAGCAGCGCGCGCCGTTTGTGCGGACCCATGAAGCTCCTGCCTGCGCAGCCGACGGTGAACACTACGATGCCAGAACGCACAGACGCAGACGGCGCGCGGACCACCACCTACTCCCCGCGACGTCGGCGCCTCGGCGAGGTCCTGGTCGACGAGGGCACCATCTCGTCATCCCAGCTCGCGGAGGTGCTCGAGAACCGCCAGCGATCGCCGGGCGGTCGTGAGCGTCTGGGCGAAACCATCGTGCGCGTGGGGCTCGCGAGTGAGGAAGACATCGCGCGCGCGCTCGCGAAGCAGCTCGGCTACGAGTTCATCTTGGAGCGGCTGGTCGCCGGTCCCGACGCGGTCGCCGTGGTCCCGGGGTCGCTGGCGGAACGGCACAACGTCCTGCCACTGCGCTACGAGCCCGACGGCACCCTCGTGCTGGCGATGGCCGACCCGACCGACGTCGTGGCCGTCGACGACGTGCGGATGGCCACCGGCGCCCGGGCGCTGCACGTGGTCGTTGCGCCGGCGTCGGCCATCAGGCGGGGACGCGAGCAGGCGTACAGCCTGGACCGCCGGGCCGAGGAGCTGATCGATGAGATCGAGTTCGTCGACGAGCAGCCCGACGACGACCTCTCCACTTCCGACGACGCACCGGTGGTCCGGCTCGCCGAGAGCATCATCAACGACGCGATCACCATGGGCGCGTCGGACATCCACGTCGAGCCCGGGCAGAACGCCACGACCGTGCGCTACCGGATCGATGGCGTGCTCCAGCAGGTGACCACCGTGCCACGGCCGGTGACCGCGGCGCTGCTGTCGCGGCTCAAGATCATCTCCAACCTCGACATCGCCGAGCGGCGCCGGCCGCAGGACGGTCGGGCCCGCGTCCGCAGCGCCGAGGGCATCGTCGACCTCCGCGTGTCGACGCTGCCGAGCCTGTTCGGCGAGACCCTGGTGGCGCGCCTGCTGCGCAAGGACGCCGAGCAGCTGGGGATCGACCAGCTGGGGTTGACGCCACGGCACCTCGAGCTCGCGCGTGACGCGATCACCCGGCCCCAGGGCATGATCCTGATGACCGGACCCACCGGCTCGGGGAAGACCTCGACGCTGTACGCGTTCCTGGCGAACCTGGCCAAGAGCACCCACAACATCATCACGCTGGAGGACCCGATCGAGTATCAGCTCGACGGGATCAATCAGTCGCAGATCACCAGCAAGATCGGATTCACGTTCGCCGCGGCGCTGCGGACGGTGCTCCGCCAGGATCCCGACATCGTGATGGTCGGCGAGATCCGCGATCCCGAGACCGCCGAGCTGGCGCTGCAGGCCGCGCTCACCGGGCACCTGGTGCTCTCGACGCTGCACACCAACGACGCGCCGGGCGCCGTGACCCGCCTCGCCGACCTGGGCATCCCGCGCTACCTGCTGACGGCGGCGCTGACGCTGGTCATCGCCCAGCGGCTGGTCCGCCGGATCTGCCGCCACTGCAGCCAGCCGACCGAACCGACCGACGAGCAGCGGGCAGCGTTTCACCTGACCGCCAACGATGCGTCGGGCTCGGTGTTTCGCATCGGTGCCGGCTGCGAGCACTGCGACGACACCGGCTACCGCGGGCGGATGGGCGTGCACGAGCTCATGTCGGGCGAGGGCAAGGTCGGCGAGCAACTCGTGGCGGGCGGCAACAGCGCGGCGCTGCGACGTGCGGCGCTCACCGACGGCATGCTCAGCCTGCGCCAGGACGCGATGACCAAGGCGCGGCAGGGCATCACCTCGCTCGAGGAGGTGCTGCGCGTCACACCGAACGACAACGAGGTCGATGGCACCTGCCCCACGTGCGGGCAGCTGGTCGACGACGAGTACGACTACTGCCCGTGGTGCGCAGCGGATCTGCGCTCCGACGAGTGCCGCTCGTGCGGCCGGGAGCTGCAGTTCGGATGGCAGGTGTGCCCGCGGTGTGCCGCGCCGACGTTGGCCGCCGAGTCGGCCGCGCAGACGGCTGACACCGCCGGCTGAACTCGACGCGTCCACCGGCGCCGACGACTGGCGCGTGGTGACGGGTCGTGCGCGCGGCGAGGCGTTCGCGCCGGCGCCACGGCCGCATCGGGCGAGAGCCGGCGACGCGGCCTAGAGTGGTCCACACACGCGGCGCGGCGCCCCCGCCGGCGCCCCGCTCGATGCGTCTGACGCACCGTCCGACCCCAGGAGCACACAGCCACGATGGTCACCACCGAGCAGGTCATGGAGGCGCTGTCCACCGTCGACGACCCGGAGATCGGTCGTCCCATCACGGAGCTCGACATGGTCGCCGACGTGCGGATCGATGCGACCGTCGTGACGGTCAACGTGCGCCTCACCGTGCCGGGATGCCCGCTCAAGGACCGGATCAACGCCGATGTGACCGCGGCGGTGCGAGCCCTGGACGGCGTCGAGGAGGTCGCGGTCGTGTTCGGCACGATGACCGAGCAGCAGCGCGCCGCCGTGGCGGCCAAGGTACGCGGCGGCGCGACGGACGATGCGGGACAGCCGGCCATCCCGTTCAACGACGTCGACTCGCAGACGAAGGTGCTGGCCATCGCGAGCGGCAAGGGCGGGGTCGGCAAGTCGTCGATCACCGTCAACCTCGCCGTCGCGCTCGCGCAGCAGGGCTACGACGTGGGCATCCTCGACGCCGACATCTGGGGGTACTCGATCCCGCGGATGCTCGGTGTCTCCGGCAGGCCGGTGGCATTCAACAACATGGTCATGCCGCTGCAGGGCAACGGTGTGAAGGTCATCTCGATCGGGTTCTTCCTCGACAGCGAGAAGCCGGTGATCTGGCGGGGACCGATGCTGCACCGGGCACTGCAGCAGTTCCTCGCCGACGTGCACTGGGGCGACCTCGACTTCCTGCTGTGTGACCTGCCCCCCGGCACGGGCGACATCGCGATCTCGCTGGCGCAGATGCTGCCCAAGGCCGACATGCTGGTCGTGACCACACCCCAGCCGGCCGCCCAGCGGGTCGCGCTGCGTGCTGGGCAGACCACCGCACAGACCGGCATGCGCGTCGCCGGCGTGATCGAGAACATGTCGTCGTTCATCGCGCCCGACACCGGCACCGAGTACCACATCTTCGGGCAGGGCGGTGGCGAACTGCTGGCCTCCGAGCTCGACACCAAGCTGCTCGGCTCGATCCCGATCGAGCCGAGGTTGCGCGAAGGCTGCGACAGCGGGATGCCGCTGGTGATCGGCGATCCCGAGGCGCCGGCGGCCGTGCGGCTGCGCGAGATCGCGACCGGTCTGGGCAGGCGCAGCTCGTCGCTCGTCGGCAAGCCGCTGCCGCTGGCCATCTGACCGGCGCCGCCCCATGCGCGCCGTCGTCGTCATCCCGACGTACAACGAGGCGGCGACGCTGCGGCGGGTGGTCGAGTCGGTGCGTGCCACCGGGCGCGCACACGCGCTGGTGGTCGACGACGCGTCGCCCGACGGGACGGGAGCGCTTGCCGACTGGCTCGCCGAACGCGACTACGGCGTGCACGTGCTGCACCGGGAACGCAAGGACGGGCTCGGAGCCGCGTACCGCGCCGGCATGACCTGGGCGCTCGCATCGGGCTACGACGCGATCGGGCAGATGGACGCCGACGCCTCCCACGACCCGGCCGATGTGCCACGGCTGCTCGACAGCCTGCACAACGCCGATCTGGTGATCGGCAGTCGCTACGTCCCGGGAGGGGGCGTGCGCAACTGGCCCCGGTCACGCCAGCTGTTGTCGCGCGGTGGCAACGCGTACGTGCGGCTGTGGACCGGCCTGCCGGTCGCCGACGCCACCGCAGGCTTCCGCGTGTTCCGCCGGCAGACCCTCGCCGCGCTCGACGTCGACGACCTGCGTTCCGACGGGTACAGCTTCCAGATCGAGCTCGCGCTGCGGACGTACGCGTCGGGGTTCCGTGTGGTCGAGATTCCCATCACGTTCATGGAACGCACCGACGGCGAGAGCAAGATGAGCCGCAGCATCGTCGCCGAGGCGCTGTGGCGGGTCCCGCGCTGGGCGATCGGTTGGCGACGCGGTCCGGTCGCGCTCGACGATCGCAGCGTCGCGGCGGCCCCGAGAGATCAGACGGTGTCGCCCGGTCCGGCCTGAGCCACGCTGCCGCGCGTCACCAGCCGCCACGCCCGCCAGAGCAACAGCCCGAGTCCCGCTCCGCCGAGCACATCGCTGGGATAGTGGACCCCCACGTACACCCGGCTCGCCGCCACGAACAGCGCCAGGCTCCAGGCCAGGGCTCGAACGGGACCGTCAGCCTCCGCGGCGATCACGCTCATCGTCGCGGCCGCCACCGTCGCGTGGCCACTCGGGTACGACGATCCGGTCGGCGGGCGGATCAGCCGGACCACACCCTCCGCTTCGTAGGGTCGCTCCCGCTGCACACGGGTCTTCGCGCCCTGGGCCACCGTCCACGCCGCCGACCCGACGGCGATGACGTCGCGCGCCAGCCGCTGGTGGCCCGACACCCACAGCGCGGCGCCCACCCCCAGCACGCCGTACATCGATCCAAGGTCGGTCGCCGCCGCGACGAGACGGTCCGACGGCCCCGACCGCGTCCGTCGTAGGATGTCACCGAGCCGCACATCGGCCCGACGCAGCCGCGCGCTCGACAGCAGCACCAGTGAACCGACGATCATCGCGGCACCGGCGAGCGCGATCGACCGCCGCACCGGCCGCACGCGCGCAGCATCGAACAACGTGGCCGTCGCAGACACCACCATCAGCGCGCGTCGCTCACGTGGCGTGCGGATCGAACGGCGGAGGCACGTCGTCGTCTGCCGTTCGACGGGCCGGGCGTGCCTCCAACGCACGGCGGTCGATCCGGGAGCGTCGCTGCAGCTCGTCACGCTCGCGACGCAGGTCGCTGCCGAGCGACTGCAGCTCGTCGAGCTCGACCTCGGAGCGCAGCGCGTCGAACGTGCTGGTCGCCTCCCGTCGCACTTGGCCGATCAGGCGACCGGCGTTGCGCGCGATGCCCGGCAGGCGCTCCGGACCGAAGATCAACAGGGCGAGCACCGCCAGCATGAGCATCTCGCCGAACCCTACGTCCACCTGCGCTCCTCGCCTGCCCGGCCCCTGGGATGTGACCTACCGCTGACGCTACTTGAGGTCTGTCCTTGTGACCTACCGCTGACGCTACTTGAGGTCGCATCTGCGATCCGGATGCTACTGCGATTCGTCGACGGATCGTTCGCCGAGGACCACGTCGACCGCCCGGCGCTGTCCTCGCCGCACGTAGGAGATCGTGACACGGTCTCCGACATCGTGGTCGCGGATCGCGATCGACAGCTCCTCCATCGATCCGATCCGCTCGTCGTCGACCTGCACGATCACGTCGTCGGGGGCGAGGTCGGCGCCCGCGGCAGGCGTGCCCGGGCTGACCTCATGGATCCACGCCCCGGCCTCGACCCCCAGCCGATTCGCCCCCTGTGGCGTCACAGGGCCGCCGCTGACGCCCAGCAGGGGATGGCGGACCCGGCCGACGGCGATCAACTCGTCGGCGACGTCGACCACCGTGTCGACGGGGATCGCGAATCCGACGCCGGCGTTGGCGGCCTGCCCAGACGTCAGGATCGCGCTGTTGATCCCGATCAGCCGCCCGTTGGCATCGACCAACGCACCGCCCGAGTTGCCCGGGTTGATCGGCGCGTCGGTCTGCACGACCTCCGGCAGGTAGATCGTGCCGCCCCCGACCTCACTTCCCGCGTGCACGCCCCTGCCCAGCGCACTGACCACCCCCACCGTCACCGTCGCGTCGAGGCCGAACGGGCTGCCCAACGCAATCGCCAGATCCCCGACCCGGGGCGAGGCGCCATCGCCGATGGGGATCGGCGCCAGATCGTCGCGATCGACCCGGATCACGGCGAGGTCGTTGACGCTGTCCTGGCCGACGATCTCGGCCGGGAGCGCACGGCCGTCGGCGAACACGACCTCGATGCCACCGGGCGCCTGGACGACGTGGTTGTTGGTCACGATCATCCCGTCGGCCCGGTACACGACGCCCGACCCGTTGCCTGAGCCGTCGAAGCGGTCGCTCGTCGCCCGGTTGATGCGTACCACTGATGGCAGGACAGCTTCGGCGACCCGCGCGACCGTGCCGCCAGCGATCTCCTCCTGCGGCGCGCTGGTCGAACGGGGCGCCGACACGACGACAGGCGGCGGGATGGCCTCGCGACTGTCGGTCAGCGTGAGATGGGCAGCGAGCCCGGCCAGGCCGCCTGCCACGCCCGCGACGATCACCGTGGTCAGCAGTCCCGGCCGACGGCGCC
>JAHWKT010000133.1 GCA_019347695.1 Actinomycetota bacterium
CGCCGGGGCATCTCGGAAGGCAGCGCGAACAGCGTCCTCGTGAAAGTCAATCAGTTCGGTACCCTTACAGAGTCGTTGGACACGATCGACCTCACCCACCGGTCCGGGTGGACCTGCATGGTGAGTCATCGCTCCGGCGAGACCGAGGACACGACGATCGCGGATCTTGTGGTGGCGACGAACGCAGGACAGATCAAGAGCGGTGCGCCCGCGCGCACCGACCGGGTCGCCAAGTACAACCAGCTGCTGCGCATCGAGGAACGCCTGGGCGACGCGGCGCGCTACGCCGGCGTCGACGCCTTCCCGCGGACCTACCACCGCCCCGACGACTGATACGACCAGAGAGAGCGCGGCCGCATGGCTTCTTCCCTCCGCTCCCTTCGCAACCGACTCACCGCCCGCGTCACCGCCGCCGGCACCAGCCTGGTGGCGGCGATCCGCGCATCGCGCCAGTTCGTGATCGGACTGGTCGCGTTGCTGGCGTTGCTCGCGTTCATGGCGTCGGCGCCGATACGGGCGCTCGACGCCGCCAACCAGCGCGTCGAGTACCTGCGCGCCACGAAGCATCAGTTGACGGCGAGCGTCACCGAGCTGGAGCACCGCAAGGCCAAGCTGCAGGACCCCGAGCACATCGAGCTGATCGCCAGGTCGAAGTTCGGCCTCGTCAAGCCGGGCGAGACCGCCTATGTGGTGGTCACGCCGGAGGACGAGCTGCAGGCGGACGGGGAGCCACCTGACGGGGCGGGGCACCGCGCGTGGTACCGCTGGCTGCTCGACGCGGTCACCGACATGCTCCCGCTGTCGTGAGGTGAACGACGTCCAGCGTGGGGCGCGGGCAGGTGCGGCGACACCCCCCGGCGATCTGCGCTGCGCACCGTTCGCGGCGCTCGACGCGTCGACGCTGTACGCGATCCTGCAGTTGCGTGTCGATGTGTTCGTCGTCGAGCAGCGTTGCGCCTATCGTGAGTTGGATGGTCTCGACATCGCACCGACGACGCGGCACCTGTGGATCCCAGATGCCACCGGCGCGGTCTGCGCGTATCTCCGGTCGCTGGATGACGGTGGCGGCGTCACGCGGATCGGCCGGGTCGTGACCGCCCGCCGCAGCCGGCGCCGGGGCCTGGCGGAGCGGCTCGTTCGTCATGCGGTCGCCACGGCGCCCGGTGCCGTGGTCGCGTCCGCCCAGGCGCATCTGCGCGGGTGGTACGAGCGCCAAGGCTTCGCGGTCGTCGGGTCCGGCTACGACGAGGACGGCATCGCGCACCTGCCGATGCGCCACGACCGGACCACCGAGGTGGTGGCGACGCACCGGAACCGCACTCACGGGAGGCCGGGGCATGAGCGATGATGCGCTGCGGCCTGCGCCCGATGCGTCGTACGAGGCGCAGATCGCGCGGACACCGATGGACGCGCAGGACGCCGAGCTCGCGGCCCGCATGATCGGCAGGCCACTGCGTGGGCGGTCCGCGGCCGCGGTCCGGTGTGCGTGGGGGCTGCCGGCGGTGCTGCGCGTCGCCCCGCGCCTCGACGACGGCACGCCGTTCCCGACGACGTTCTGGCTGAGCTGTCCGCTGGCCTCCCGCGCGGTCGGCCGGCTCGAGGCCAGCGGCGTGATGCGCGAGCTGACCGCCCGCCTCGCCGACGACCAGGCACTCGCCGACGCGTACGCCGACGCGCACGAGCGGTACGTGGCGACGCGCGACGCGCTGGGGCCACCGGTGCCGGGTGACCCGAGTGCCGGTGGCATGCCCGGCCGGGTCAAGTGTCTGCACGCCCTGTACGGGCACCACCTGGCGACGGGCGACAACCCGGTCGGTGCCTGGGTCGCCGAGCGGGTGGAGCCGCTGGCGTGTCCGGCGCCGTGCGTAGACGCCGGCGACGATGCCTGACGCGTCGGCCGCCCCGGTGTCGATCGCCGCCGTCGACTGCGGCAGCAACTCGACTCGCCTGCTGATCGCCGGGGTCCGCGGTGGTGTCGTGGAGGCCGTGGAGCGCCGGACGACCATCACGAGGCTGGGTGCCGGCGTCGACGCGACCGGCAGCCTCGACGACGCGGCCGTCGACCGGGTGACCGCCGTGCTCGCCGACTACGCGGCCCGTTGGCGCGACGCCGGCGTCACCAGGGTCGCGGTCAGCTCCACGAGCGCCGTCCGTGATGCCGGCAACGCCGTGCGGTTCGCCGACGCCGTGCGCCGCGTCACCGGCGCCACGCCGGTCGTGCTGTCCGGCCGGCAGGAGGCGGCGCTGACCTTCCAGGGTGCGACCGCCGGCGACACGGGCCGACGCGTCGTGTGTGACATCGGTGGCGGCTCCAGCGAGCTGATCGCCGGCGACGCCAACGCGGAGCGGTGGAGCAGCCTGCAACTCGGCAGCGTCCGGCTGCGCGAACGTCACCTGCATCACGACCCCCCGACCCCCGCCGAGTACGCGGCGCTGATCGCCGACATCGACGCCACACTCGATGCGCAGTCGAACGACTTTCGCGCTCGGGGCTCGCGGCCGCTGCTCGCGGTCGCGGGCACGGCGCTGACGACCGCCGCCGTCGCGCGGGGATCGAAGGACCCGGATGTCGACACCGTGGACGGGGTCGTCCTCGGGATCGACGAGCTCGCGCAGGTCATCGAGGAACTCGCATGGCTGCCGGCGCAGGCACGGCTCGAGCATCCGCCGATCGTCGCGGGCCGCGAAGACATCATCGTCGCCGGCGCGTTGCTGCTGTTCGGGCTGGCGGAGCGGTTCGGTTTCGCCGCGGTCGAGGTCCGCGTCGCCGATCTGCTGGACGGCATCGCGCTTCGCGTCGCCGCCGACGACTGGCCACCGTCGTCGAGCGGGTCGGCGTGAGTGCGAACGCGGCGCGGTGGCGGCGGCTGCGTGCCCACCTCGATGCGCTGCGCGCGGCGGACCTCGACAGCAGCGCCGACCGGGTCGGCGCCGTGCTCGCGCTGCTCGCGGAGGCCGGTGATGACCTGGAGTTCGTCCTCACCAGGCGCCGCGACGACCTGCCGACCCATCCGGGGCAGGTGTCGTTCCCGGGCGGGCGGCGCAAAGCGGCGGAGGTGACCGAGGCCGCGGCGCTGCGTGAGGCCGCCGAGGAGGTGGCCGTGCGACCCGACACCGTCGAGGTCCTCGGCCAGTTGCCAGCCTTCTTCATCGGGCCGTCCCGGTTCTGGATGGTGCCGGTGGTCGCCCGTTGGCACACGCCACATCCGCTGCAGGCGCAGGAGAGCGAGGTGGCGGCGATCGTGCGCGCGCCGCTGTCGTTGCTGACGGACCGCGCCCGCTGGCGCAAGGTGCGGCTGTCGGTCACCGGCTGGTCGCTCGCGTGGGTGCTCGACGACGATCACGTGCTGTGGGGAGCCACGGCGATGGTGGTGACCATGCTGCTCGACGTGCTCGAACCCGGCTGGCGGGCCGGCACCGACCCCGTCGACCTGCCGGACGATCGTGAGGTCACGCCGTGGCTCGACCCGCGGCTGCGCGGGCGGTCGCTGCCACCCCGTCTGGCGGACGCGCCGACCCGTGATCGCGGCGGCGTCGACCCACCCGGCGCGGTCGACCGCACCCGCACCGACGCGGCGGGTGCCGCGATCCGCCGAGCTGTCGGCATGCTGCGCAGTGCTCCGTCGTCGATCGTCGTGCTCGCCGGCGCCGGCGGCACGGGTGCGGTCGGCGTGGCGGCGGCCCGTCGGCTGGCGGCTGCCGGGGCCCCGGTCACCACGATCACCGCGACGGGTGGCACGGTCGACGACGTGGTCACCGAGGCGTTCGACGGCGGGCTGCCCGAGGCCGAGTGCTACATCGACGCGTTGGTCGGCAGCGGCCTGCAGGGTCGGTTGCGCGACGCGCCACTGGACATGATGCTGGCGCTGCGCAACCACTCGGCGCCCATCCTGGCCGTCGACCTGCCCAGCGGGCTGCATCCGACCGAAGGGCTGATCGGCGACTCGGTGCCGGCCACGGTGACCATCGCGCTCGCCGGCATGTGGCCGGCGCTGTCGTATGTCGGCCTGTCGCCGTTCGTCGGCGATCTGTACCTGTGGCAGCCGGGCGACAATGGCATCGTCCGCCTGGTCGGCGGGCCGGACCGGGCCGACGCCGAGGGAGGGTGGCGTGAGTAGGAGGCGACACAAGCGCATGACGAGGATGGCGCGGGTGACGCGCGGGCCGCATCGGGTGTCGCCGTGACGCTGCTCGAGAACCTCCTCGCGCACCGCAGCACGCTGTCGGAGGAGGCGACCGACCACCTCCAGGCGCTGCTGGGCGAGTGGCAGACGCTTGCGGACATGTCGTTCGCCGACCTGCTGCTGTGGGTGCGGTGCGAGCTCGCCGACCAGCGGCCGGCCTACCTGTGCGTAGGACAGATGCGGCCGTACACCACCCAGACCATCTACACCGAGGACCTCGTCGGGCAGGTCTTTCCCGCCAGCGCGCGACCGATGGTGGGGCGGGCGCTCGTCGAGCAGCGCGTCATCCGCGACGCCGATCCCGACTGGTCGACCGGCGTGCCGGTCCGCGAGGAGGCGATACCGATCCGCTGCGGCAGCGACGTCATCGCCGTGATCACCCGCGAGTCGAACGTGTCGACCGCCCGCGCGCCGTCGCAGCTCGAGCTGACGTACCTGCAGACCGCCGGCGAGCTCGCCCAGATGATGGCCGAGGGCACCCTGCCGCATCCCGACGCCAGCCGGGACGAGCGGGAGCTGGCGCCGCGTGTCGGCGACGGCATCATCCGCGTCGATGCGGACGGTGTGGTGGCCTTCGCCTCGCCCAACGCCATCTCCGCCTACCGCCGGCTCGGCAGCCTCGACTCCGTCATGGGCACCCACGTCGAACGTCTCGATCCCGAGCCGCGGCAGCTGCTGGAGAGCCTGCGCACCGGCATCCCCGTCGACGCGGAGGTCGAGGTCAACGACGCGGTCGTCATCCGACGGTTCATCCCGCTCATCTCGGGCGGGCGGATCATCGGCGCGCTGCTGCTCGTGCGCGAGGTCACGGAGCTGCGCCAGCACGAGCGCGCCCTGATGGTCAAGGACGCGACGATCCGCGAGATCCACCACCGGGTCAAGAACAACCTGCAGACCGTCGCGGCGCTGCTGCGGTTGCAGGCCCGGCGGCTGCACAGCGACGAGGCCCGCGCGGCGCTCGGCGAGAGCGTGCGGCGCATCACGTCGATCGCGCTGGTGCACGAGACGCTCAGCGAGGAGGCACGCCAGCGCGTGCCGTTCACGCGGATCACCCGGCGGATCATCGACATGCTGTCGCAGGGACTGGTCGGTCCCGACCTGCCGATCGAGTTCGGTCTCACCGGCGATCCTGACGAGCTGTCGGCCGAGGTCGCCACACCGCTCGCGCTGGTGCTGGCGGAGCTGCTGCAGAACTGTGTCGAGCACGCCTTCCCCTACGACCAGCAGCCCCCGGCGCAGGACGCGTGCGTGAACGTCTGTTTCGACCGCAACGACGACGATGAGTTGCGCGTCGTCGTCGCCGACAACGGGGTCGGCCTGCCCGACGGCGCCACCCTCGACGAGCTGGCCAACCTGGGCCTGCGCATCGCACGCACGCTGCTGGAGACGGAGCTGGGGGGCACGTTCGACGTCAGCCGCGGTGACCCGGGCACCACGATCGAGCTGCGCGTCCCGCTGCGCCCCGCGACCTCCTGACCGCCGCGACGCCTGGGTGGTAGTGCCCATCGGGCCAGGTCGTATCCGCGGCGCTACAGGCCGAGCTCGCGCGAGATCAGCAGCCGCTGGATCTCCGACGTGCCCTCGCCGATCTCGAGCACCTTGGCGTCCTGGTAGAAGCGCCCGACGCGTGACTCGGTCATGAAGCCGTAGCCACCGAAGATCTGCGTCGCCTCACGCGCGGCGGTCACCGCCTGCTCGGAGGAGTACAGCTTGGCGATCGACGCCTCCTTCTTGTACGGCAGCCCCGCCGACCGGCGCCACGCCGCGTGGTAGTACAGGTGTCGCGCCGACTGGGCCGCGACCTCGAGGTCGGCGATCTTGAACGCGATCGCTTGGTGCTTGCCGATCGGTGTGCCGAACGCGGTGCGCTCGCCCGCGTAGCGCACGCACTCGTCGACGCAGCCCTGGATCATGCCGGTGGCCAGCGCGGCGATCGCGATGCGCCCATCGTCCAGCGTGTGCAGGAACTGCCGGAACCCAGCGCCGACCTCGCCGAGCGTGTGGTCGATCGGCACCCGCATGTCGGAGAACGACAGCTCCCGCGTGTCGGACGCGTGCCAGCCCACCTTGCGGTAGGGCGGGGCGATCGTCAGTCCGGGCGTGTCCGCGGGCACGATGATCGACGTCAGCTCACGCTCGCCGGTCAGCGCCGTGATCGTGATGATGGACGTCAGCTCGGTGCCGGCGTTGGTGATGAACACCTTCGAGCCACTGATCACCCAGTCGTCGCCGTCGCGCACGGCCCGCGTGGCGGTGCCACCCACGTTGTCGGACCCGCCGCCGGGTTCGGACAGCCCGAATGCGCCGAGCCGCTCGCCACGGCACAGCGCCGGCAGCCAGTGCTGCTTCTGCTCCTCGGTGCCGTAGGCGTGCAGGGGCGCCGCACCCAGCCCGACCGCTGCTTCCAGCGTGATCCCCAGCGACTGGTCGACCCGCCCGATCTCCTCGATCGCCAGGCACAGGGTGAGGAAGTCGCCGCCCATGCCGTCGTAGCGTTCCTCGAAGGGGATGCCGAACAGGCCCATCTCGCCCATCTGGTGGATGATCCCTATCGGGAACCGCCCCTGCGCATTGATCTCGTCGGCGACCGGATCGATGACATCGTCGGCGAAGCCGCGAACGACCTTGCGGAACTCCTCCTGCTCAGCAGCGAGCGCGAACGAGATGCTCATGACGCCTCCTCGGCAGCCGCCCCTGTGGGCGCGCACGTGACTCGTTCAGCGTACGTTCGGTCGCCCGTTGCGCGCGCGTCGGTCTGCATGACCGCGGCGAGGTAACCGCGCCGAGGAACATGACGTCGCCGGACGGTCACCGAGCGGACCGGAACCTTGCGCTGCGGTGCGCCGGCGGCAGGGTGGGCACGGCTGAGCACCGCGAGGAGGGCAACTGATGGCGACGATCCGACACCACGCGCGCATCGACCGGGCGCCCGACGACGTGTGGCGCGTCGTGGCCGACGCGGGTGCGATCTCGGAGTGGTTCCCCGCGATCGAGCAGAGCTCATCCGATGGCGGTGTGCGTGACTGCACGCTGGTCAACGGGGCCAAGCTGCGCGAGGAGATCGTCACGTCCGACGACGATCTCCGCCGGTTCCAGTACCGGATCGTCGACGGGGACATGCCGCTCGAGTTCCACCTCGGCACCGTCGACGTCATCGCCGACGGTGACGGATCGCTGGTCGTCTACTCGACCGATCTGCTGCCCGACGACGCCAAGCAGCAGATGGACGGCGTGATCGCGGAGGGGCTGTCGAGCCTCAAGCGGCACCTCGAGGCGTCGCGGTAGCTCCGCAGCCGCCGGCGGTCGGCTGGCAGGCCGCAGCCGACGTCGCTCAGCTGGCCAGCCTCCGGCGACGCTGACGGCTGCGACGCAGCGACCGTCGTTCGTCCTCGCTGAGGCCGCCCCACACCCCGGCATCCTGGTTGGTCTGCAGCGCCCACTCCAGGCAGGCATCGATGACCGGGCACTGGTGGCACACCTGCTTGGCGCGCTCGAGTTGTTCCAGTGCCGGGCCGGTCGAGCCCACAGGGAAGAACAGCTCGGGGTCCTCGTCGAGGCAGGCAGCTCGCTGTCGCCAGTCCATCGCGGAATGCTCGCTTTCTCACCGAAGAGTCAACGTAAGGATCGAGGAGTGCGACCGGTGGATGGCCGGAGCGTCGCGACGCCTCGATCCTTTGTGAAACGGAGCACAAGCCCGTTGTGTGGATGACTGTACTCGCGTGTTCGGCGACCGTAAAGGTTGTTCTTTCGGCCGATACCCCGGTCGAAACGTCTGGT
The DNA here is from genome assembly GCA_019347695.1 of Actinomycetota bacterium. Lineage (GTDB taxonomy): Bacteria > Actinomycetota > Nitriliruptoria > Euzebyales > JAHELV01 > JAHELV01. The sequence continues at coordinate 7,962 of JAHWKT010000133.1, forward strand.
ATGCTCGTCGGTTGCCGATCAGGCAGCGGTGCGCACCGGACCGATGCGTCAGCGCCGGGCACCTGCAGGCTCAGGCGACGACCCGCAGCGCGTCGCGGATGCTGAGGAACCGCACCGAGCGGTGATCGCCGACGTAGTCGCCGTCGAGCTGCAGGGGCAGGGGCCGGTCGGCGTCGCAAATGACCTCGGGCAGGTCCGACAGCACGTCGACGAACCGCAGTTGGCCCACCGCGTCGGACGTCAGCGACGTGCGTGCGACGCGCAGGATCGCCGGGATGCTCAGGCGGGATACACCGGTCAGACCCAGATCGCCTGCGATGTCGGCGACCGGGCACAGATCGGCGGCGTTCGATCCCAGGTAGGTGTAGGGCCGGGCGTTGGCGCACACGACCCAGCGCTGCGCCGACAGCAGCGGGTTGTCGGGCGATCGCACCATGATCTGAGCCCGCCGGACGTGCCGGGCGGTGACGTAGGCCTGCACGATGCACCAGATGAACGAGGCCTGGCGGACCGTTCGCTTGATGAGGTAGCGCTGCTCGACCTGACGGACCACCTCGGCGTCGAAGCCGAAGCCCGCGTGGAACGCGAAGTAGCGCTCGTTGGCGAGGCCGAGCGTGACGCGGCGGATCCGGTCATCGGCCAGGTGCCGCAGGATCGCGGTGGTCGCGCCGATCGGCTCGTTGGGGATCCCCAGGCTGCGCGCCAGCACGTTGGTGGACCCACCGGGGATCACGGCCAGCGCCACGTCGGTCGTCGCGATGCCCTGGATCACCTCGTTGACGGTACCGTCGCCGCCCAGCACGATGACGACCTCGTAGCCCTCGTCGGCCGCGCCCGCCGCCAGGAACCCCGCGTGGTTGCGACGCTTCGTCGGGACCGCCTCGAGCTGCAACGCGCTGCGCAGCGCCCCGGTGATCACGTCGATCACGGCCGCGCTGGTCGTGGTCGCGGTCGGGTTGTACAGCAGCAGCGCCCGCACGGCGACCCTTTCGTCCGCCGGTCCCGCGAGGCCGGCGACCTGTCAGAAGCTGGCGTCGCCGTTGTCCATGCCCCGGCGGAGGAACTCGAGGATACGCGTCAGCAGGCGCGAGACGTGCATCTGGCTGATCCCGACATGGTCGGCGATCCTCGACTGGGTCATGCCGCGGAAGAAGCGCAGAAACAGGATCGTGCGCTCACGCTCCGGCAGCTCGGCGATCAACGGCGCCAGCGACGCGAAGTACTCGAGGTTGTCGAGCGCCACGTCGTCCTCGCCGATGCGGTCCAGGCGCAGGGGCGAGTCGTCCTCCTCGGAGCCGGACGGCGCATCCAGCGAGGTCGTCGAGTACGCCTGGCCGCTCTCGAGCGCCTCGAGCACGTCCTCCTCGCTGACGCCCGCGTACTTGGCGATCTCGGCGACGGTCGGGGAGTGGCCGAGCTGCTGGGTCAGCGTGGCCACGACCTTGTTCAGCCGCAGGCTGAGCTCCTGCAACCGGCGCGGCACCCGGATCGCCCATCCCTTGTCGCGGAAGTACCGCTTGAGCTCGCCGACGATCGTCGGTGTCGCATAGGTGGAGAACTCGACACCGCGCTCGAGGTCGAAGCGGTCGATCGCCTTGAGCAGGCCGACGCTGCCCACCTGGATCAGGTCGTCGAGGGGCTCGCCGCGGTCCCGGAACCGCTTGGCCAGGTACTCCACGAGCGGCAGGTGCAGATGGGCCAACGTCGCCCTGACCTGGGGATCCCCCGTGTCACGCAGCTGCGCGAACAGATCCTTGGTGTCGTCGCGCGTGTAGCTCGTCTTCACCCTCGGCCCTCGAAAGAAGTCGGTTGCTCGCGCTGCTTGACGAGTGTGAGGCGTGCTCGGCCGCCGTCGACGGTGGTCGACAGATCGTCCGTGAGGGCCTGCAGGATCATCCAGCTGAACGATGTCGGATCGACGACCGGATCGGGTCCGGTGATGTCGGTCGACAGCTCGACATGCAGTTCCTCCGGTCGGACGGTGGCGTGCAGCTCGAGCGGGGTGCCGTCGCCGTGGCGCAGGAGCAGAACGGCCGCCTCCTCCACTGCCATCCGAAGATCGTCAACCTGCTCCAGCGTATAGTCCCGCCGGGCAGCTATACCGCTCACCACGGTTCGTAGTAGCGTGACATGATCCGCGAGTGGCGGTACGCGCAGTGTGACGGTCGGTGCGTCCAAGAGATCCTCCGAGAGCTTGCGGGTGGAAGAATACCGATCGGCATGCGCACTTACCGTTGGAGCGTGCGAACCCGCGCGGCATCGCGCTGGTGGCTGGTGGAGATGACGATGGCGATCGATATCAACACATACTTTCGCGGGCTGGCGGCCGAACGGCTACGCGAGCTGGGCGACACCATGCTCGAGCTGTCACGCGAGGCCGAGCAGGCCAATGCGCACCTGGCCGCCATGCACCTGGCGGACATCGCCACACAGCTCGAGGACATCGCGCGGGAGGCGTCGCCGGAGTCGACGCAGCCTACCTGACGACGTGACCGGGCTGCCGGTGCATCTGCACGAACCGACGCGCTCCTGGTTCGCCTCGTCGTTCGCCGCGCCGACCGCAGCGCAGCGCGGCGCGTGGGATGCGCTCGGCGACGGCGAGAACGTG
>JAHWKT010000011.1 GCA_019347695.1 Actinomycetota bacterium
GGCCGACGCCGTATGGTGACCGGTCAGGCGTCGCGGTGGCGGGGGTGGCCGGCATGCACCCGTTCCGGGGCGCTCTCCAGACCACAGCACCACTTGTCGAGCGGTTCCCGCGGCTGGCGCTCCGCATCGCGATCCGGCGGCACGTCGACGGCGGGAGTGTCGTCGGCGAGCACGTCGTCGCTGATGCGGGTCCAGGCGATCACCACGCCGACCGCAGTCAGCGCGGCGGTGATGAACATCGCCCGGGTGAACCCGGCCGAGAAGACCGCTGGCGAGATGTCACCGCTGTCGCTCGTCAGCCCGGCGACGACCGGCAGCGCCGCCGTCGCCAGCAACTGCGCGACCCGGCTGACGGCATTGTTCACGCCGCTGGCTACGCCCGAATGGCGTTGGTCGGCGGCCGCCAGCGTCGTCGCCGTGACCGGAGCGACGAGTCCGGCGAGCCCCAGACCGAAGACGACCGCCGCCGGGAAGACCGAGGTGAGGTAGGCGTCGCCCTGGTCGATCATGCCCAACAGCAGCATCGCGATCGTCAGGACGATCGCCGCGGCTGTCAGCGGCCGCCGCGGTCCGATGCGCTGCGCGAGCGCACCGGACCGCTCGGACAACGCGAACATGATGAGCGACACCGGCACGAACGCGGCACCCGCCTGTGTGCCGGAGTAGCCGAGCACTATCTGGAGGTGCTGCACCAGCAGGAAGCTGACGCCACCCAGTGCCGCGTAGACGACGAAGCACAGCGCGTTCGCCCACGTGAACTGCCGGGACGCGAAGATCGACGGCGGCAGCATGGGGTTGGCCTCGCGCTCCTCCACGACGACGAACGCGATCGCAGCTGTGATGCCGGCCGCGACCGTCACCAACAGCAGCGGATCGGTCAGACCTCGGTTCGGCGCCTCGATCACTGCGTACGTCACGCCGGCCAGCGCGATCATCGACAGTCCCGCGCCCGGTATGTCGAGACGTCCGCTGACGGTGTCGTCGCGCGTCTCGGGTACGTGCGCCAGCGCCGCCCAGATGACGAAGGCGCACAGCGGCAGCGGCAGCAGGAACACCGTGCGCCAGCCAGCCGTGTCGACGACGACGCCACCGAGCACCGGACCAATGAGCTGGGCGATCGATCCGAGTGCCGACCAGGCCCCGATCGCGCGCGCACGATCTGCCGGAGCGAACGACGACTGGAGGATGGCCAGGCTGCCCGGCGTCAGCAGCGCTCCGCCGATGCCCTGGGCGACGCGTGCGGCGATCAGCAACGGCAGCGTCGGCGCGATCGCGCACAGCACCGAGGCTGCCGCGAACCACACGAGCCCGACGATGTAGACGCGTCGGCGTCCGAGCCGGTCTCCGAGGCTGCCGCCCACCAGGATGGCGGCCGACAGTGTCAGCAGGTAGCCGATGACGATCCACTGCCGTCCCGCAATGCCCGCGCCGAGCTCACTGCCGATCGCGGGCAGGGCCACATTGACGACGGTCGCCAGCAGAAACGCGCTCGCAGACCCGGCGACTGTCGCCGCCAGCACCCATTTCCCGCTCCCGTCTGCGATGCGCAGGTTGGCAGAGGCAGCGGTGTCACTCATGCGGCACCTGCGCATGGCTCGCGGGAACCGGGAAGCGTGAGCGCGCAGGCACTCGAGCCGGTGGCTCGTCGTCGTGCATCGACATCCTCCGCGGCTATCTGAGCAAGGTGATGGGTACCGATTGTGCCGACACGGAAGGCTGGTTCCGGGCAACGTCCCGTGGACGTCGCATGACACGAATGGTCGTTACCTACAGTCACCTCAGGCCGACACATGCCATGTGCGACAGTACAGCTGCGTGGTGACCGTTCGGCCATGCCTGACCCGTGCGATGGTCCACCAAGGTGCCGATCGCAGACATCGCGAGGCCACGCATGCGAGAATGCCCTGAGATGACCGATCCCAGCGTGGCCGTGGTGGCCCGTCCCCAGGGTCCGGCCAGCGATCGCGGCGATCGTGCGTTGGTCCGGCATCTCCTGACGCTCACACCGACCGAGCGCCTGCTGACGCTGTCATCGTTCTGGCCGGTCGTGCGCATCGGTCTGCAGCGGCGCCACGTGGCCGGCGGCGCTCACCGTCCGTGAGCGGATCGGCGGCGCTCACGCCGGCCCGGTTCTTCGAGCCGGACCGGATCCTGAAGGTGCTCGCCGAACACGGCGTGCGCTACGTGCTCGTCGGCGGCATCGCCGCCACGCTGCGTGGGTCGCCGTCGATGACCTACGACATCGATGTGGCACCCGAGCTGTCCGGCGACAACCTCGAGCGCCTCGCGGCCGCGCTCCGCGAACTGGGTGCCGTGCGCTACACCGAGCCCGAGGAGGACATCGCGGCGCCGTACGCCGAGGAGATGTCGGCTCGCGTGGAGCAGTTCGCGTCGCCGATCGGCTACATCGACGTGCTCCGCGAACTGCGCGCGATCGGCGGCTACGAGCGGCTGATCGAAGCCGCCGAGCTGATCGAGGTCGCGGGTACCTCGGTGTACGTGGCGGCACTCGACGACATCATCGCCTCCAAGGAGGCGGCGGGTCGGCCCAAGGATCTCGCACAGCTGCCGGCGTTGTACGCGCTGCGCGACGAGCTGCGGCACGACTGATCACCGGTGCCCGCCCCACCATGGACGGCTGACCATGTCCGGATGGCCACCTGACCGTGTGGACGGTGCCGCCTACCGCCGCCGTTGCGGCATGCGTGCGACAATCTCGCGTCATGAGCCATCTTGCTGTGGCACCTGTGCCGCACGTGCAGATACCGACCAGTGACCCACACGACCGGGCTTTGGTACGGCATCTGCTGACGCTCACGCCGACCGAGCGCCTGCGCAACCTGTCAGCCTATTGGCCGCTGATCAGGGTCGGACTCGAGCAGCGCGAGCTCGTGGGCGCCCACCGCCGCTGAGCGTCCGCCACGGACGGACAGCGACCCTCCTCCCCCACCGAGATCCTCTCGCCGTCGTTCGTGGTGTTCAGCGGTTCTCCTCGTGGATCGCATCCGCATTCCCGCGGTCGAGGCTGTGGATCAGCGCACTCTCGTGCCGGGGATGCGAGACGTGGATGAGTCCACGGATCGTGGAGTGCAGCATCACCACGACGGCGATCAGGAGACCGCCGAGCAGGGACATCAACAGCACGATCCCGTAGTAGATCCAGGTGTAGAGGCGACGCAGCGTGTCCGCCTCCTCGAGCGGCACAGACAGCACCATCAGCAGCACCATCGACAGGATGATCAGCAGGGCGTTGAGCACGGCGATCTGCTGGACCCGTTCGTAGTGTGCCTCCGTGAAGTCCTCGGTGTGCGTGGCAGTGAACGACAGCAGCGTCAGCATCAGCGCGAGCATCGTCACACCGCCGGTCAGCGTCGCCGAGCTCAGGAACCGGATGGTCGGCACGATGGCCTCGAGCAGCGACAGTGCGCGGAACGGTGAGATCCGCCCGACGGTGGCCAGCCCGCCGAACGCGATGACTGTCGTGATGCCGCCGCCAACGAGTGCCGATCGCAGCTGTACGCGCGACTGGGTCGTCATCGTCGACGCATGCGACGACATGCCGATGAACACGTCATGACAAGGTCTCCCACTGGATCGGCCAGCGGGCCGACCCTGACGGACGGTACCAGACGCCCGGCGAGCGGGCCGCGTCGAAACGCGCGCCGGCCACGTGCGACTCAGCCGCTGCGCTTGAGCTTGCCGTGCTGCTTGGCGAAGCGCTCGCCCGCGCCGAACACGGCGGCGGACCGCCGGCGCGTCAGCGACGACGTCGTGTCCGAAGACGCTCGCGTTGCCGCCGTCGGGGAGCAGCAGCGTGGCGAGCATGCGCACCAGTGTCGACTTCCCGGAGCCGTTCTGGCCGAGGATCGCCACGGTCTCGCCGCGGGCAACGTGCAGCGACAGGTGGTCGAGTGCGACGATCGTCGAAGTGCTGCGTGCGACCGTCGCGGCGGACGCGGCGGCGGAAGACGTAGTGCAGACCGCAGGCGCGATATCAGCGTGTGGACAGCGCCGGTGCAGCCTCCGGCGTGCGGCGCAGCAGTACCACCGCGGCCAGCGGACCCACGACAACGGCCGCGATCGCCGTCGGCAGGCCGGTGATGCCGCTGAGCCCGCCGATGATCGCCGGCCCGACGGATCCGCCGACGAACGTGATCAGGTTGAACACCCCGAGCGCGGCACCGCGGATGTCCACCGGCGCGGCGATCGTCACATGATCGACGAGCACCGCCTGCGATGCGCCGAACCCGACGGACGCCCCCGCCATCGCGATGACGATCGCCACGACCTGCGTTGGCGCGAATGCGGCGACCGCGACGCACGCCAGCGTCACGCTGGCGGCGATCGCTGCCGTGCGAAAGCGGCCGAGCCGCGGGCCAAGACGACCGGCGATCCGCGACGCCACTGCGCCGGCCAGCGCGGCCGGCAGCAGGGCCGCACCGATCTGCAGCGGCGACCATCCGCGCGTCGCGGCGAGCAGCTCGGGTGCCGCCAGCAGCATCGCGAAGTAGGACGCCAACAGCGCGAACGCGGCGACCGCGGGAACCATGAGCTGTGGGTTGCCGATCACGCGGCGTGGCAGGAAGCCATCGGGACGCGCACGGATCAGCAGCGCGGTCGCCGGAACGCCGACCAACAGCAGGCCGCCGCCGGCGACGCCGATCTGCGCGCCCGCCGTCGGCGCCTGGAGCAGGGCGAGGAGACCGGCGACGACGGTCGCCGTCGCGACCGCACCGGCCACGTCGAAACGGCCGGGACGACGGTCGGACGGCGCGAGCCCCGCGATCGGGACGATCAGGAGCACGCCGGCCGCCGGCAGCGCGAACACCCATCGCCACCCCAGCAACGCCTCGATCGCGCCGCCGATGACGGGCCCGGAACCGCTGACGACCGCGACGACCGCGAGCAGCGCACCGAAGACCTCGGCGCGGTCGGGGCCGGTCCAGCGCTGCGCGACGATGGCGTTGACGAGCACGGGCACCGCGCCGGCACCGATGCCCTGGACGACCCGTCCGGTGATCAGGACCGGAAACGACGGCGCCACGCCCACGATCACCGACCCGGTCGCCATCAACCCGATGCCGACGACCAGCGGTCGGCGCAGCCCCACCCGGTCCGCGAGCCTGCCGAACGTCGCGGTCGCCACCGCGAAGCACAGCGAGAAGACCGAGAAGATCCATGCGGCGTCGCTGACCGTCAGCCCGAACTCGTCGCGCACGACGGGGATCGCGACGGCGACCGCGCTCGAGCCGATGATCGTCAGTGCGATCAGCGTGCCGAGCAGCACGGCCGCCATGCGGTCGGAGGGGGCATCCACGGCCGACCACGCTACCCCCGGCCTGCGCGCACGCTCGCGGTCGCCAGCGGCGGTCGCCGTACGGGCGGGAGAGCGGAACCGTTACGACGCGACGCCGGTGCCGCGGACCTCATCCAATGTCATGCCATGCAGGCGCAGCAGGTTCTCACCGAGGATCTTGCGCTTGGCCTGCTCGGTCAGCTGGGGATAGCCGTAGCCCTCCACCAGATCCTGTGGCAGCTCGAAGTTCCAGAACGCCTCCAGCGCCCACTGCGGATGGAAGATCGGGCACTCGCTGCCGTAGATGATCTTGTCCTCGCCGCACCAGAACAGCAGCTTGCCCAGCCACTCGGCGAACTGCCGGGGCGACCGCACGATGAAGTTGATCGTGGCGGCCAGCGACGCGTACAGGTTGGGATGGCGGATCAGCTGCCAACAGGTCTCGTCGATGAACGGCAGGCCGACGTGGAAGATCACGAAGTTGAGATCCCGGAAGTTGGCTGCGGCGCCGTCCATGTCCCACGTCTGGGTGTGTTCGATCGGTTGCGGCCCGAGGGGCACGCCCTTGTGCACGCCGATCAGGTTGACGCCGAGCTCGAGCGCCTTCTCGAAGACGGGGAATGCGATCTGCGGATCATCCATGCGCCACGGTAGCGGCGTGCCGTAGTCGTAGCGGGTGTTGTAGAACTTGAACGCCTTCGCGCCGTGCTCGCGGACCTGGATCTCCATCAGGTCGAGGGCCTTGCGGCCCTCCATCGGGTTGACCGACCCCCAGAAGATCGTGTCGTCGGGGTTGTCCTGGGCCATCTGCGCGCAGGACTCCCACGGCGACAATCCGTCGACGAACAGGTCGGTCAGCGGCAGCGGCTGCGCCACCAGCATGTCGGTGTCCGACTCGTCGAACACCATGCGGTGGATCTCCTCAGGTGACCACTGCCGCATGTACTCCTCCGGCGGCAGCACGGTCTCACCGTCGGGGGTCAGCGTCGCGTGGAACGCGTAGAGGTGATCGATGAACGACTCACCTGCGGCGCCGAGCGCGTTCTTCTTGTCGAAGTTGAACACGTGCGCGACGCAGTCGAAGACGAACGGCTTGCCGCCGTCGGCCGTCGCGAGCGTGGACCGGGTTGGGCTGTCGGTCACGATGTCACCTCCGCAGTACGTGGGTCGACGGTCGGCTGCGCACCGGGCGGTTCTGGTCGTTGCCCGGTGAGCTGGTTCGGCGGTGGGAGGAAGCGCAGTCGCTCTCGCGCGACGTCGGACAGCCGGTCGCTGGACCAGGCGGTGTCCCACACGACGCGAACCTCGGCGTCGGCCACCGCCGGCAGGCTGGCGATGCGCTCGCGGATCGCCTCGACGAGCGGCACCATGAACGGGCACCATCCCGACGTCAGCACGAGATCGACGGTGGCCTGCTCGCCGGACACCTGAATGTCCTCGATCAGGCCCATGTCGACCACAGACAGGCCACGCTCCTCGCAGCAGGGGTCGTAGACCTCGCCCAACGCCTCGGCGATGCGGGTGCGCATCTGCTGCATGGCGGTCCTCTCAGCGGTGTGTCACCCCACGCTCGCCCATGACGGCGCACGCCGCAAGGGGCGAGTTTCAGATGATGAACACACCGGCCACGCCGGCCACCCGCGGTCACCGGTCGTGTCACCAATGACTACTCCGTCCCGGCACCACAGGCGTTACGATCCCGACATGTCCACGCGCCGGCCGCCGGCGTGGTCGACGATCGCGGCCACCGGGTTGATGGCGGTCATCATCGCCGGCTTCGTCGCGTTCGCGGTGGCGTCGCTGCGCGGCACCGACGATGCCGCGAGTCGGGAGGCCGGCCTGCTCGGCCTCACCGCACAGGCCGAGAACACCGCGGGCATCATCGTCGGCATCGTCATCCTGGCGGTGTCGCTGGTCACATTGGCACAATGCGTCGGTGTCGCGCGACGGCGGCAGGGCGCCAGACATGCGGCCCTCGTGACCTTCGGCACGCTCGCCCTCCTGTCGCTGGCGGCCGCCGTGCCGGGCGTGACGTCGAGCCCCCCGCGGCCCAACGCGTGGTACGGCGTCCTCGTGGGTGTGGCGGACCTCGCGGTGGTCGGGCTGCTGCTGTTGCCGACGACGGCGGACGACATCGAGCTCGCCGAGCGCGAGCACGATCGACGCGCTGCGTGACGCCACTTCGCGGCGGCGACCGAGGACCTGGAAGGGCCTTGCGTCCCCGTGCCGTTTCGTAGGCGCATATCCCACGCGGTGCGTTGGAGGGCGGGTCACGATCACGCGGGTCGAGGCTCCGCGGTCTCCCCCGCTGGAGGACGTTGGTCACAGCTCGTCCGCCCGCTGCGGGTCGCGGCGACCGACCTGGCCGCCGCCTGTTCAGCCGAGGCTCTATCGTGGCGGAATGCCCGCCACCACCGACCTGAGCGACCAGCATGCCGACGTGGTCGTCCACTGCCGTCCGATGTTCACCAACTACGGCGGGCGGAGGCGGTTCAGCGGGCCGATCGCCACGGTGTCGTGCCTCGAGGACAACGTCGTGTACGAACAGGCGTTGACGGAGGTGCCCGAGGGCACCGTCGTCGTCGTTGACGGCGGAGGGTCGCTGCGCTGCGCGCTGATGGGCGACCGCCTCGGCGGCATCGCCGTCGACCGCGGCCTGCCGGGCGTCATCATCAACGGCTGCGTTCGCGACACAGAGGAGCTCGCCAGGCTCGACGTGGCGGTCCTCGCCCTGGCTCCGCACCCGCGGCGCAGCGCCAAGCGCAGGCACGGGGCCCGCGACGTCCCGGTGTCGTTCGCCGGCGTGCTCTGGGTTCCCGGCCACATGGTGTACGGCGATCCCGACGGCGTGATCGTGAGCCCGCAGCCCCTGGCCGTCTAGCGGCACAGGCCCGCTCCCACGCCCGCAACTTCGGATCTGCTGCTCAGCGGCGGCAGTATCTGCAGCGTCCAGCATTTTGTTGTTCGCCGTCAGCTGCGCCTCGTACGGTCGTGGTGGACGTCTCCGACTTCACCGAGAAGTGCAGGTGTGATGGCGCGAGCGCGACGACGAGGCCCGGGTGCCGGCCCGTGCGCGCTGTCCACGATCGCAGTGTTGCTCGCCATCGTCGTCGCGGGGTGCACGCCGGCGGCGTCGCTGACTCCCGCTGACGACGATCGTGGCAGGACCGCCGTGGTCGCAACGATGAGCGTGTTCGCCGACTTCGCCGAACAGATCGGTGGCGAGTACATCGAGGTCTCCTCGATCGTGCCGGTCGGTGGGGATCCGCACACCTACGAGCCGACGCCGTCGGATGCGGTGCGACTGGCCGAGGCCGACGTCGTGCTCGACAATGGTCTGGGACTATCGCCATGGTTCGAGCCGCTTCGTACGAACGTGACCGGGCGCACCGTCACGCTGACCGACGGGATCGCCGACGAGGTACGACGGACCGCGGGGAAGCTCGACCCGCACATGTGGATGGTGCCTGAGTACGTGGCCCGCGGGTACGTGACAGCGATCGAGGAGGCGCTCGCGGAGGCCGTGCCGGAACTGCGCGGCGAGTTCGCGGCGAACGCCGAGGCGTTCCGCGCCGAGCTGACCGAGCTCGACGCCGAGATCTCGAATGCCATCGCGACGATCCCGCCCGCCCACCGCAAGATCGTGACCAGCCACGACGCCTACTCCTACTTCGCGGACTGGTACGGGCTGCAGGTCGTGGGGACGATCTCCGGGGTCTCCACCGAGGAGGAACCCAGCGCGCGTGCCCTCGGCGACCTGATCGATCGGGTACGCGCGGAGCAGGTACCCGCGGTGTTCTTCGAGACGACGATCAATCCCGCACTCGCGGAGCGGGTGGCGCGTGACGCCGGCGTGGCGCTCGCCGACCCGTTGTACGGCGACTCCGTCGGTCCGCCCGGCAGCGGCGCCAGCGACTACACGTCGATGATGCGCGCCAACGTCCGCGCGATCGTCACCGCGTTGGGGGGGTCGCAATGACACTGACGGTGCGCGATCTCTCGGTCACCTACCACAACCGGCCGGCGATCCACAGTGTCGCGTTCGACGCACTGTCCGGATCGGTGACCGGCATCATCGGACCGAACGGCGCCGGCAAGTCGACGGTGCTCAAGGCGGTGATGGGTCTGGTGCGTCCAGACACCGGTACGGTCCGCGTCGACGGCCTCCCGATCGATCGGGTCCGCGACACGATCGCCTACCTGCCACAGCGCCTGGCGCTGGACTGGGAGTACCCGGCGCAGGTCCGCGACGTGGTGGCGATGGGCCGGCATGCGCACCGTCGCTTCGGGCGACGGCGGGGCCGTGCCGACCACGACGCCATCGCGTCGGCGCTGGATCGCGTAGGCCTGTCCGAGTTGGCGACGCGCCACATCGGCGAGCTGTCGGGCGGTCAGCAACAGCGGATGCTCGTCGCGCGGGCGTTGGCGCAGGAGGCGTCGACCCTGTTGCTCGACGAGCCCTTCGTCGGCGTCGACGCCGCCACCGTGGCGTTGCTGTCGACGTTGCTCATGTCGCTGGCGGCCGACGGCGCGTGTGTGGTCGTCGTGCACCACGACCTGGCGACGACGGCGCAGATGTGCGACCACCTCGTACTGCTCAACCAGCGCATCGTCTCGCAGGGGCCGACCGCGCGGGTGTTCACGTCGGAGTGGCTCGATCGCACGTACGCCGTCGATCCCGGCGCCAGCGGCACCACCGCCAGCAGCTGGCAGGCAGGTCGCGGGTCATGACGTCCGCCAGCGCAGCGACAGGACCAGGATCATGATCGACCTCCTCATCGACCCGCTCACGCAGTACGGGTTCATGCGTCTCGGGCTGGCTGCGGCCGTGACGGTCGGCGTGACCTCAGCGGTGCTGTCGTGCCTGTTGGTCGTTCGCCACCAGGCGCTGCTCGGCGACGCGATCAGTCACGCCGTGCTGCTCGGCGTCGCGGTCGGCTACCTGTTCGCGCAGACGGCTGGCATCTTCTGGGGGGCGCTGGTCGTGGCGGTCGCGTCCGGCACCCTGATCACGTACATCGAGCGGCACTCGCCGGTCAAGCTCGACGCGGTGATGGGCATCATCTTCACCGCGACCTTCGCGGCGGGTCTCGCGCTGATCTCGATCACCAAGCCACGCGGCATCGATCTGTTCCACATCCTGTTCGGCAACGTGCTCGGTGTGTCCGGGTCGGACCTCGCGCTGACCGTGGCCAGCGGGGTGACCGTGCTCGTGGTGGTGCTGGCCCGGTTCCGTGCGTTCCACCTGTGGAGCTTCGATCCGTTGATGGCCCGGGCGATCGGCATGCGGGTCGGGGTGCTGGAGTACCTGCTCACCGGGCTGCTGTCGGCGACGATCGTGGCAGCGCTCCAGGCCGTCGGTCTCATCCTGGTCATCGCGATGCTGGTCACACCCGGCGCCACGGCGCTGCTGCTCACCACCCGGCTGCGCAACATGATGGTGGTCGCCGCCGCGGTGGGGCTGGTCGCGGCCGTCGGTGGGCTTTATGTGTCGTTCTACGTCGACATAGCGTCGGGTCCGGCGATCGTGCTCGTCGCCACCGCCGCGTTCGCGCTCGCGTTGCTGTTCGCGCCGCGCCGCGGCGTGCTCGCCCGCACGGTGCAACGTCGGCGCACCGCGCGTCGCGTGCTGACCGAGGACCTGCTCAAGGCGCTGTTCAATGCCGACGACCCGTCAGCGGTGACCTCGCTGGCCGCGGTGGGCACATGGCTACGCGGGCGATCGACCAACTTGCGCTGGCTGCGGCGGCTGGTGCGCCAAGGATTGGTGGACCTCGACGCCGACGGCGCGCGTCTCACGACCGCCGGCCAGCGTGAGGCGCTGCGGATGGTGCGCACCCACCGGTTGCTCGAACGCTTCGCCCACGACGCCGACGGCGTACCCCTGCCGCAGCTGCATGACGTCGCCGAACGCCTGGAGCACGAGGTCGATCCGGCGGGCGTCCGCGATCTCGACCGGCTGCTGGGCGCCCCGCAGACCGACCCGCACGGCCATCCGATCCCATCCGGTACCGGGCAGTTGCGTCGCATCGCCGGACGGCCGCTGTCGGATCAGCCACCCGGTGCGGCGGGACGGGTGGCAATGGTTGGCGACGACCGCACCGACCTGCTCGAACGCATGGTGGACCTGGGCATCCTGCCCGACCAGGCCGTCACGGTGCTCAACCGCGCCGACGACACCCTGACGGTGCGGGTCGGCGAGCACGACGTGTTGCAGGTATCGACCGATCTCGCTGACCGCGTCTACGTGGTACCCACCGACCGCGACGTCCCGACCGCTCCCGGCGTGTAGCCCAGTCGGTCGTCTCACGATCTGGGACCGCACTCCACGCTGGTGCCGGAGGTGCCTCCGCGTGGAGCACGGTCCTCGACATGAGACCGGCTTCGCGCGCGCGGGTGGTCGGGGCGGGCAAACTGTCGTGTCGGGCAGTGGTAGCCGGGCACCCGACGCGACGCGCCTCGCCCCGGCGCCCGGCCACCGCGTGAACGCCGGTCTACACGTCCCGCGTCGCGCTGGTCGACGGCCGCACGAGCCCCTCGGCGAGATCCCCGATCTCGGGTGAGATGATGGCGCCCGGCTGGGCGTACACCTCCTCCGTGATCAAGGCCTCGGTGGTCAGCACCAGGCCGGCGACCGACGCGGCGCTCTGCAGCGCCGACCGCGTGACCATCACCGGATCGATGACGCCGACGCGCAAGAGATCGCCGTACTCGCCGGTCAACGCGTCCAGGCCATGTCCGAGCGGCATGCCGCGCACCTTCTCGACCGCAGCGGTGCCGTCGTAGCCGGCGTTCGCGGCGATCCAACGCAGCGGCTCGGACAGCGACGACCGCACGACGTCGACGCCGACGGCGAGATCGTCGTCGACATGGAGGTCGTCCAGCACGTGCTCGGCCTGAACGAGCGCGACGCCGCCGCCGGCCACGATGCCCTCCTCGACCGCCGCACGCGTCGCCGACAGCGAGTCCTCGACGCGGTGCTCGAGCTCGTTGAGCTCGACCTCGGTCGCGGCGCCCACCCGGATGACCGCCACACCGCCGGTGAGCTTGGCGATGCGCTCCTGCAGGCGCTCGATGTCATGCTCGTTCGTGGCCCGGTCGAGCTCGGCGCGGATCTGGGTCAGTCGCGCCTCGACGGCCTGCGCCGCTCCCCCGCCGCCGACGATCGTCGTGCTGACGTCGGTGATCGTGACGGACTGAGCCGTGCCCAAGGCGTCCAGGCCGACGTTCTCCAGCGTCAATCCCGAGTCGTCACTGACCACGCGCCCACCGGTCAGCGCGGCGATGTCCTCGAGCTCTTTGATGCGGCGGTGGCCGAAGCCTGGCGCACCGACAGCGGCCGACGTGAACGTGCCGTGTGCACTGTTGGTGACCAGCATGCCCAGGGCGGGGCCCTCGACCTTCTCGGCGATGATCAGCAGCGGCTGCTTGGTGCGCATCACCTTGTCCAGAACCGGCATCAGTTCCTGGACCTTGGAGATCGGCTTGTTGGTCATCAGGATCAACGGCTCGGTGAGCACGGCCTCCATCCGGTCGGGGTCGGTGACCATGTAGGGCGACATGTAGCCCTTGTCGAACTCAAGACCCTCGACGAAGTCGAGCGTGAGGCCGAAGGCGTGGCCCTCCTCGACGGTGATCACCCCGTCCTTGCCGACCTTGTCCATCGCCTGGGCGATCACGTCCCCCACGTCGCTGTCGTTGTTGGCCGAGATCGACGCGATGTGAGCGTACTGTTCGCGGCTCGCGATCGGCCGTGCGACCCGGTTGAGCTCCTCGACGACCTGCGAGACCGCCGCTTGCATCCCGCGCTTGACGAACACCGGGTTGGCGCCCTCGTCGACGCGGCGGGTGCCCTCGTTGACCATCGCCTGGGCGAGCACGGTCGCGGTCGTCGTGCCATCGCCGGCCACGTCGTTGGTCTTGCTGGCGACCTCGTGTACCAGCGCGGCACCCATGTTCTCGAACGGGTCGCGCAGCTGGATCTCCCGGGAGATCGTGACGCCGTCGTTGGTGATGCGTGGTGCGCCCTGCAACCGCTCGAGCACCACGTTGCGGCCCTTGGGCCCGAGTGTCACGCGCACCGTATCGGCCAGCGTGTTGACGCCGGCGACCAGCTTGCTGCGTGCGCTGTCACCGTGTCGCAGTTCCTTCGCCATCGGCGCGTCCTTTCGCGGCTGTTCTCATGGCAGACGGATGCGGCCGGAACGATGATCCGGCCGCACCCGTCGGTCGGTCACTCCACTGGTTCGAGGTCGAAGCCGATGTACTCGGCGGCATCCTCCGGGTTGGCGAAGAACAGGACGTTCTCGGTCTCGTCGTCGATGACCATGCGCCCGTAGTGGGTCGACATGACCTCTTCGAAGTCCGGCTGGCGGAACTCCTCGCCGATCGCCTCGGAGATCTCCTCGAAGTCGAACTCCATGCGGTCCTGCGCGTCGATGCGGACCATCGAGGGGTACTCGGTGACCTCGATGCCCTCCCTGCCCTCCATGACCTTGCCAATGACGTAGCCGTTCTGGTTGTTCATCAGGGTTACGCCGGTCATGTTCGACGAGGTGCGGTTCTCATCGAAGTCGCTGGTCATCGCCTGGCTCATCACTTCACCTCCTGCGGGGTCTCGAGGCCGAGATCGTCGAGGATCCCGGCGAAGCGCGCTCGCGCCTGCTCGAGGCTGTCCTCGAAGCGCACCGTCTTGGCCTCCGACTGCGACCACAGCGGCTGCAGCTGGCGCGCGGCGTCCAGCACGCGAGGCGTCCACTCACCGAGCCACTCGTTCAACGTGGCCTTGTTGTGGTCCGCGTGGGTCTCGTCACCGGTGAGCATCGAGTACAGCTCCCGCGTGTACTTGAGGTCACGGTCGTAGTCGGCCTCACCGGCGCCCATGATCGTCGGCGTGACGAAGTCGCCGTGCGGCGCCGCCAGCTGCATCACGAGCCCGCTGCGGAACAGCTCGCCGACCAACGGCTCGAAGATCACATTGGCCACGAAGACGACCTTGGCCCAGTCGGGGATAGCGGTGATGTTCTCGACGACCTCGCGGACCGGCTGCCACTCCGAGCCCGAGTCCCAAATCTCCTGGTGGGCCTTGCCGTCGAACTCCTCGATCTGATCGTCGAGCTCTAGGTTGTACAGGACGAGATCCTGCGCGAAGCGCAGCTTGTGCATCCCGTTGACCGAGATCGCGTTGTTGATCATGTTCGTCGGCGCGTCGCGCTGGGCGCGGACGAATGCGTGCATGCCCAGACCGTGCTCGATGTGCATCCACGCGCCGACGTGGCGCTCGACGAACGTCACCCACGCGCCGTTCCACCGGTCGAACGCCTTCTCGGACTTGGCGTTGTCGAGGTTGTACTGGATCTGGCGCACGACGTTGGCGTTGTTGCGGTAGATCGTGCGCTCCCACTCCTCGTTGGGATCCAGGAACACGTGCCAGTCGCTGGACTTGAGCTCGGTCCACTCCGCCGGGTACCCGCCGGGACCCTTAGCGAAGCCGTAGATCCAGCCCTGCGTCAGGTGCCGTGAGGGATCGGGCTGCACGTCGACGGTGACGTCCTCATACGTCGTCGCGCGCATCTTCGCAGGCTCGAAGTAGTTGAACGACCTGCTCTCCGAGCTCGGGAACGTCAGCGCGCCGGCCTCGGCATCGGTGAACTGCGGTCTGGGGACGCTGCGCTCGCCCTGCTTTTGCTGTTGCTGCGTGTCTTCCTTGGTGTCTTCAGCCACTGCCGATCCTTTCTCGTCGAGCGCGCCGAGCCTGCCGCTCGGCGGCGCCGTCGATCAATCGAGGTCCTCATCGACGCTCGCGCTCACGGTGAACTTGTCGTAGTAGATCTTCCCTTCGTCGACGCCCATGCCCTCCAGGATCGGCATCGCCGCATCGATCATCGGCGGCGGGCCGCACAGGTACGCGGCATGCTCACTGAGGTCGTCTTCACGCCGTTCCACGACATCGGTGATCAGCCCGACCTCGCCGTCCCAGCTCTGCTCGTCCTCATCGGTCGGCTCGGACAGCGCGGGGACGAACTCGAAGTTCGGCAGCTTGTCCTCCAGCTCGGCCATCTCGTCGAGCAGGATCAGGTCCGCGGCGGTGCGCGCCCCGTAGTAGAAGGTGACGCGCCGATCGATGTCCTCTTCGACCATCGATGTGAGCAACGAGAACAATGGCGCCATGCCGGCGCCACCGCCGATGAAGATGATGTCCGAGTCGGACTTCTTGCGCAGCGTGAACGTGCCGTACGGTCCCTTGGCCTCGATCGTGTCGCCGGGCGACAACTCATCGTCCAGCAGACCGGAGAACTTGCCGCCGGGCAGGACCTTGATGATGAACTCGAGGCGATCGTCCGTCGCCGGGGTGTTCGCCATGGAGTAGGCGCGGCTCCACTCGGTGCCGGGGACGCCGAGGTCCATGTACTGACCAGGGTTGAACGCGACCTCAGGGGGATCGACGAGCGTGAGCGTGAGCTTGCGCAGGTCGTGGGTCAGCTCCTCGATCTCGGCGACCTCGGTCGTGACGTCCTGGATCGGCACCCCCGACTCGAGCATGTCCTCGTCCCAGTGCAGGACCTCGACCTCGGCGTCGCTGAACACGTGCGCGCGACACAGCAGGACGAACCCTTCCTCCTTCTCGTAGTCGGCGAGTGCGAACGTCGAGTAGTTGCGGTGCTGCACGTCGCCTTCGATGAGGAAGTTCTTGCATGCGGCGCACTGACCCTCCTTGCACCCGTGGAAGAGCATGACGCCGTGGCGGAACGCGGCCTCGAGCACCGTTTCGTCCTCCGAGACCTCGATCTCCATGCCCGGGGGATCCAGGTACACGCTGTGGGTCTTGGCGTCGGACATGCACGTACCTCCCCGTGGTCGCCGTGCCCCGGGCTGCTCCGCTTCCGTTTCCCGGAAACGGAGCAGCCCGGTCGGCGTCTGTTACTGCACCTCAGCGTTGACGGCGCCTACGCGTCGGCAGTCTCCTTCGCGGGCCGCCCACCGGGACCGCCGCGGCGGTACTCCTCCATGTGCGCTTCGCGCTCGTCAGGCGACATCTCGTTGAGCAGGACGTTCGGGCTCGGGAATGGGTACCCGCGCACGTCGTCGAGCGTCCACAGCTTCTTGGGATCGTCCAGATCCAGGTGCGGCTGCGGGACGAGTGTCTTGCCGTCGTCACGCACGTAGCCGAGATCGGTCATGATGTCGGCGAGATCCTCGTTGTGATAGAGGGTCTCCCACTCGCGCTTACCGGTCAGTCGGCCCATCGAGGGCGTCTCGCGACCCTGGTAGGTCGGGCGGAACGCCACCGCGTCGGTCCAGTGACAGGTCTCGGAGCAGTACGTACGCACTTGTCCGTCGACTTCGTCCATCACCGTGTCCTCACGGATGAGGCACGGCACCATGCACGACCAGCACCGGTGCGGGTACTGGTAGTCGACGTCCTCGAACGCGATCGGGCCGTGGCCGTTCGGGTGCCGGAGGCGGTTGTAGTTCTCCCACCACTTCCCGTACTTGTCATACCAGCCCGGGTACTTGTGCTCGAACCACTCGAAGTCCTCGTCGGTCATGCCGTCGATCCGCCAGTAGTTGGCTGGCCAACCGGTGGCGAAGAACTGCGCGACCTCGTGGACGTAGCCCTTGTTCCAGATGCGGTTCCATGCCTCCTCGACCAGGTCGTGCGGGATGACGAGCCCGTACTTCTCCAATGGCGCGAGGTAGCTGCGGTAGTAGTCGTCGTAGATCCAACGACGCCACATCTCGGCATAGCTCGGACGGTCCTTGCGCCGATCCTTGGTGCCGTACTCGATGAACGTGCCGATCGCGGCGTCGACGACCGCGTGATTGTTCCACCACGCGTACCGCAGGTCGCGCTCGAGCAGCTGACGGTTGTCCTCATTGGCCAGCGCCATCAGCAGGATCGAGTAGCCGTTCGAGATGTGTCGTGACTCGTCGGACTGCACCGAGTGGAACACCGTCGGCAACAGGTAGTCGCCGTTGGCCGCCGCCTCGGATGGCATGGCGACGAACAGCGTGTTCGTGAACGCCGTCTCGGCCACGATGGTCAGGTAGATGTTGGCTGCGGTGAGCGCGTCACCGGTGATGAAGGCCTCGCCGAACTGACGGCCGATGGTGCCGGCGTAGCAGTTGGAGAAGCCCTTCTCGGTGAGGTCGAACCCGGCAGGATCGATGTAGTGGTTCATGTACAGGCGCTTGAGGTTCATCTGGATCGTCGAGTGGCGCACCTCGTCGATCATCTGGACCGCAAGCCCGTTGTGGATCTCAGGATTGGGCACCGCCCCGATCGCCAACGGCATGGCGCGTGCCGCAGAGATCTCGGGGAACGGGATGATCGACAGGAACAGCTTCTGCCACTCCATCCACCGCTCCTGCACCTGCCGGAACATGTTGCCCCGGATGGCACCGTCCATCGCGCCGTAGACGCGGTCGTCCTTCTCCTCCTCCATCGGGAAGTAGGACCTCAGAACCTGCTTGAGCGGGTCCTTCTTGGGTGCCTTCTCGAAGGTGTAGTCGGTCGTGTACTTGTCAGCTGGCGTGGCGTACTGCGGGTCCCACGACAGCTCTTGGATCTTCTCGTGTGATTTCTTCAGACTCTGACGGCCCACGGATTGCTCCTTTCTGGGCCCCGATTTCCATCGCTTTCCATCGCTCATGCAGACCGCGATGGTGGGGAATCACCTGACAAACAGATTCGTTGTATGAAGGAATCATTCGCGGCCGACACTCTCACGCTGGCCGGTCATGTGCTCTTACGTCATACGAACGTCCCTCATGGCGCGTCGAGAACCTGTCATCACTGATGCTAGGGAGATGTGACCGGGGATCAAGAAAATCGCAGATTCAGCAAATGGTGCACAACAGCACCAACGCAAAGGCACTACAACCGGACCCGGAGGTGGATCCAGGCCCGGCTGTGCTGGTGGGTGGTGTGTGCCTATGCCCCTTCTGGCACGAGGATCGCGCGTCCGCGGACCTTGCCGGCGTCGAGGTCGTGCAGGGCGTCCACCGCCTGGTCGAGAGGGTACTGCTGGGTGTGCAGCGTGACCTTGCCCGCCTGGGCCAGCACCATGAGCTCGGCCAGGTCGTTGTACGTGCCGACGATGTTGCCGACGACGTTGCGCTCGGTTGAGATGACGTCCAGGGTCGGGATGCTGAGCTGCCCGCCGTAGCCGATCACGTAGTGGGACCCGTCTGGGGCGGTCATGTTCCACCCGTCCATCTCGGCGCCCTGCTCGGCCACGAAGTCGAACACCACGGTGGCGCCGACACCGCCGGTCAGGTCCTTGACCGCCTCGACGTGGTCGCCGTCGGCCAGCACGGTCTCGTCCGCGCCCAGGTCCTCGGCCAGGGCGAGGGCCTCGGATTTGCGGTCGACCACCACGATCCGGGTAGCGGTCATGGCCGCCAGGCATTGGATGCCGATGTGCCCCAGCCCGCCGGCGCCCTGCACCACCGCCGTGGTGCCCGGGTACAGGAGGGGTAGCGCCTTGCGGACGGCATGGTACGCGGTGATCCCGGCGTCGGCCAGGGCCGCCACCTCGGCGGGTTGGGTCGTGGGGTCGAGCTTGACGCAGGCGCGCGCCGTCGTGCGCATGTACTCGGCCATGCCGCCGTCGTTGTTCGACAGCCCGGGGAAGAACCCCCCGGAGCAGTGCATGTCGTTGCCGGCGCGGCACGCCTGGCACAGCCCGCAGCTTGGCTGTGGGTGCAGGATCACCGTGTCGCCCGGGGCTACGTTCGTGACGCCGTCACCGACCTCGTGCACCCAGCCGGCGTTCTCGTGGCCGATGACGTACGGCAGCTCGGGCGCCATCGCCTCGGCCCACTGGCCCTCCAGGATGTGCAGGTCGGTGCGGCACACGCCGGCCCCGCCGACCTTGACGATCACGTCCAGGGGACCGCTGAGCTTGGGCTGGGCGATGTCGTCGATCTGGGGGTCGCGATGGTACTCGTGGACCCGCACGGCCTTCATCGGTTCTCCTCACCGAGTCCCGCGGACTCGTAGCGATGCCGCAGCATGCCACGGCAGATGCCTGTGTTGGCCTCCACGCCGACACGGGTGCTCTGCGCCCGGCGCAGGTACAGGGGCAGGTCGGTGACGCCGACGGCGTCGCCGGTGGCCGGATCCACTACCAGCGGAGACGCGTCGTCCACCGGCAGGCCGAGCTCCGCCCGCCGGGCGCGCAGCCGCTCCCGGTCCGGCGATGGGGGTACCTCGCCGAGGGTCATCGCCGACAGCGCAGAGGGCTCGGTCCCCTCGGCCAGCAGCGACCGGCAGACCACGTCCGTGCCGGCCAGGACGGCCTTGCGCACGAAGTCCGAGCGGAGCTGGTGCAGCTCGTCCTGCGCCTCGCCCGGGAAAGACCGGACGAACCCGGCCCGGCTCGCGACGCCGGCGTTGATCGCCTCGGAGGCAAAGTGCTCCTCGAGCACGATCTGCGCCGAACGCACGCCGTCCAGGGCGGACACCACGTCGTGGGCGTCCGCCACCATGAGGAAGGCGAAGTTGGGCGCGCAGAAGTAGGTCGGCAGCCGGAGCCGCACCTGCACGTCCCCTTCGGCCGAGACGGTGCACGACGACACGAACCCGAGCCGGGTGATCGGCTCGTCCAGCTCGGGGTCGCGCACCGCCTCGAGCGCGGCGAGGACGCGGTCCTGCGCGGACGCGAGGATCATGCCCCCGAGACCAGCTCAGCGTCCTCACTGGCCCCCGGAGTGCCCTGGTCCTCCGGAAGACGGCACTCCGCCGGTACCTCGATGCCGTACAGCTTGGCTGCGTTCAGCCCGAGCATCTTCTTCTTGGACGCCGTGGTGATCCGCGGGTAGTCGGCAAAGGCCTCGGTGTCGGGGTAGTCCCAGTCCACGAAGCCCTCGATCTGCCACTTCGGTTCCCAGATGGCGTAGTCGCTGCCGAAGGTCATCTTGTCCTCGCCGACCCAGAACGCCAGCTCGCCCATGACCTTGGCGAAGAAGTTCGGCCGGGCGTGCATCAGCGCGCCGATGACCACGGACAGGCCCGCGTAGACGTTCGGCTCCTGCGTCGCCATGTAGCAGAAGTCGTCGATTCGCGGGATCCCGGCGTGCTCCACGATGAAGTTGAGGTCCGGGAAGTCCGTGGCGGCGTGGTCGATGTCCGCGTGGTCGAAGGCGTCCTTGTCGAGGGGCCAGATCGTCGGGCCCTTGTGGACGTGGATGTTGACGACGCCAAGCTCCTGGCAAGCCTCCAGGTACTTGTAGGCCTCCGGGTCGGAGAGCTTCCAGCCACGCGAGTCCTGGCGCCATTCGGCCGTGTAGAGCTTGACGCCCTTGGACCCGTACGTCTCGACGTTGTGCCGCAGCTGTTTCAGGCCCTCCTCGCCGTCGCGTGGGTCCCACCGGGTGTTATAGATGAACTTGCCAGGGTGTCGCTGGCCCATCGTGGCATTGCGTTCGGTGGTGTTGAAGCCCTCCTTGTACCACTCCTTCAGGTAGGTGGGCTGGAACACCGCGACATCCACGTAGCCGTCCTCGAAGACATCCTTCATCAGGTCGTCCTCGCTGTACTTCATGAACTTCTCCATCGGCCAGTGGGTCTCCGGCGGTCCCAGGCCCATGTAGGCGTAGAAACACTCGATCCAGCCCTTGGCGTACTGCTCCGCACCTGGCACCCAGTTCTCCGAGGCGGCGTTCCAGTAATGCATGTGCGAGTCCACGATGAAGTAGCGGTCGCCGTTGTGTTCGTACACGTGTGCTTCCTTTCCAGACGGTGTCACATTGCCAGCCCGAGATCAGTTCACTGCACGCAGCGGCGGACTATCCGGTACCCGGGGATTGCTCAGGTGTTCCCAGCTCGGGGCCCTGCCGTGATCGCCCGCCGCGCGGGCGTCGGCCATCACGATCGGGATCAGACGGCGGGAGGTCTCGTTGAACCGTGCGCGCGTGGTCGACAGCGCGAGCGAGCCACACAGCTGGCCGTCGCGGTCGAAGATGGGCGCGGCGATGCAGCAGAAGCCCTCCGCGAACTCCTCACGGTCGACAGCGACCCCTTGCTCGCGGACCTGCGCCAGTTCGGTCTCGAGGCCGTCGGCGTCGGTGATGGTGTTCGACGTGTAGGCCTGCAGCCCGTAGGCGTCGCGATAGCGCTCGACGCTATTGGGATCCATGTGCGCCAAGACGGTCTTTCCGACCGCCACGGCATGGGCCTGCCCGCCGATGTGTGGCTTGAGGCCTGGGACCTTGGGCAGGCCCTGACGTCCATGTGATTCGTGGATGACGAGGTGTTCGTCCTCGGCGATCGCCAGATAGGTCCGCTCGTTGGTGCGCGCGTACAGCTCCTCGACCGCGACATCGAGATCCTCCGGCGACAGCGCCGGTTGACGCGCAGGCGGTGCCATCGGTTCGACCAGCCGATACCCACCGTCGGCCGCGTCTCGGTGGGCGAAGCCCTCGTGGCACAGGCTGTTGAGCAGGTAGGTGGCGGTCGAGGTGCTCTTGCGGATCGTCTTGGCGACGTCCTCGGGTCTGACGCCATCGGGAGCCTGGGCCATCATCTTGAGCACCTGCAACACGGCCCGTGCGGTCTTGAGTGTTCGCCCGGTGCTCTCGTGACCCATCAGGCTGCCCCCGGACGGCCGCCGGCGCGGCCTCGGCTCCGCTGTTCACACTCGGTACGAGGGTATGAGAGCGGTCAGAATTCAGTCCACAAAAAATGCGCGTCGGCAAATGCTGCATCCGCATCGAGGGCGACGACGCTGGCACGGCGCCGACGGCGGACATCACCGCCGCAGCTGCGTGGCGGGGCTAGCGTTGCAGCCGACGGCCATCGACCACCAACGAGGATCATGCGGTTCGCCCGTGACTGGACCCGCGACCACATCCCGGCGTGTCACGGCTTCGCGCGCTGATCATGGGTGTCGTTCGAGACGCGCTGGGGCCGGTGGGCGACTGATGGACACCGTTGTCACCGTGGGGCTGGTGCTCCTTGTGCTGATGCCGTCGGTGATCCTGCACGAGGTCGCCCACGGGGCCGCGGCGTTGCGCTTCGGCGACGACACCGCACGACAGGCCGGCCGGTTGACCCTGAACCCCCTCGCCCACATCGACCCGTTCGGCACCGTCATCCTGCCGGCCCTGCTGGCGTTCACCACCGGTGCCGCGTTCGGGTACGCCAAGCCGGTGCCGGTGAATCCGTCCCGCATGCGCCGGCCACGCGACCACGGGCTGCTGGTCAGCCTCGCCGGTCCGGCGACCAACGTCGTCCTCGCGCTGATTGCCGCCGCGCTGCTGCGGGCGCTTGCGCCAGCGGACGACCCGTTCGTGCTCGAGACGCTGTTCCGGTTCGGCGTCATCAACGTGATCCTGGCGGCGTTCAACCTGCTGCCGATCCCACCGTTGGATGGCTCCGCACTGGTCGAGCGCCTGCTGCCGCGAAGGTTGCTGCCGCAGTGGCGGACGATCCGCCAGTACTCGATGCCCGTGCTGCTGCTGATCGTGCTGCTGGTGCCGGGTGCGCTCGGCCGCGTCTTCGGCGTCGCCCAGCGCCTGTGGATCCACCTGCTGTGACGGCCGAACCGCCAGGCGCTAGCGTTCGAGCAGCTTGAGTGCGGCGTCGAGGATCTCGTCGGACGACAACAGCACGACGTCGGCTGACGGGCCCAGCGGGACGTAGCTGTCGGCGGAGCGCACCGCGTCCATCGCGCCGTCGAAGTGACGGCCGACCAGGTGGGCGAGCACGGCGTCGGCGATCCCCCCGGACGCGCGACACTCGTCGGCGACCAGCACGCGGCCGCATGCGGCCGCGTGCTCGGTGATCGCAGCGAGCGGCAACGGCGCCAACCACCGAAGGTCGACGATCCGGGCGCGACGACCGTGTTCGTCGGCGAGGCGGCGGGCCGCGCGCAACGCGTGACGGACGCCGTTGCCGAACGTGACGATCACCAGATCGCGATGCTCGGCGCCGTACACACCGACCTCGCCGGGCAGCAACGCCTCCCCCGGCGGCGGATAGTCGCTCAGCCACCGGCCGTCGTCGTCCTCGTACAGATCCTTGGTGTGGTACAGCGCGATCGGTTCGAGAAAACAGACCACGCGGCCGTCGACCTCCGCCATAGCCAGTGCGCCGCGCAGCATCCGCGCAGCATCCGCCCCCCGCGACGGCACCGCGATCACCAGGCCGGGGATCTCACGCAGCGCCCCGACGGCGTTGTCGTTGTGGAAATGACCGCCGATCCCCCGTTGGTAGGCGAAGCTCGCGACGCGGACCACCATCGGCGTCCGGAACTGTCCCGCGGAGAGGAACCCGGTCGACGCCGCCTCGCCGCGCAGCTGGTCGATCGCGTTGTGCAGATACGCCAGGTACTGGATCTCCGGGATGGGCAACAGCCCGCGCAGGCCGGCACCCTGGGCCACGCCGAGCACGGTCGTCTCATCGAGCAGCGTGTCGAAGACGCGGCGTGGCCCGAACGCCTCCTGCAATCCGGCGGTCACGTGGTACACGCCGCCCTTGCGTGCGACGTCCTCGCCGAAGACCACGGCGTTGGGGCGACGCAGTAGCTCGTCGTGCAGCGTCGCGTTGATCGCCGCGGCCAGCGTGCGTCGCGACGGGGCGGTCGCCGACTCCGGCAGCTGGTCACCGAAGTGTCGGGCGCGGCGTCGGTCGTCGCCCAGCTCGCTGGCGGCGTCGGCGACGGCGTCGGCGGAGTACGGCGCGATCGGCGCCATGATGCGGTCGCGGTCGCCCAACGGCCGCCGGTCGGCGTGGCGCTCGACGGCCTGCGCGACCTCGTCGCGAACGCCGGCGACGACCTCGCGCAGCAGCGAGCCACTCGCCGCACCCGTATCGAGTAGCCGGCGCGCCGCGAGCAGCAACGGGTCGCGTGCCTCGTCCTGCTCGATCTCCCTGCGCTGGCGGTACGCCGATTCGACGTCGCTGCCGGCGTGGCCCCACAGGCGCACCGTCGGCAGGTGCAGGAACACCGGCACGCGACCCGTGCGGCAGCGCTCGATCGCGGTGGCGACCTGATCCCACACCTGGTCGATCTCACCTGACGCACGGATGTACTCCAGGTGGGCCAGCTCACCGAACGAGCTGGCGATCCAGCCGCGGGGGGTGCGCACCGAGATCCCCAGGCCGTTGTCCTCGCACACGAACAGGATCGGCACGCCGCCGCCGAGGCGCGCGCCGTAGCGTGCGGCGTTGATGCCCGTCAGCGCGCTCGCGTGGTTGGCGGATGCGTCACCGAATGAGCAGCACACGATGCTGTCGTCGGGAAGATCGGCGCCGAGGCCGTTCCGAGCGACCAGCTCGTGGGCGAACGCGAACCCGGTCGCCTTCGGCACGTGTGATGCGATCGTGCTGGTCTGTGGCACGACCCACAGGTCGCGGCCACCCCAGACCTTGTGCCGCCCGCCCGACACCGGGTCGTCGGCCGCCGCCATCAGCGACAGCACGGTGTCGCCCACCGGGTCGGTGCCGGCGATCTGTCGGGCGCGCGCCATCATGAACGGGCCCGATCGGTAGTGCAGGAACGCGGGGTCCGTCGGTCGCAGCAGCGCGCCGACGATGGCGTTGTGCTCGTGGCCGGCGCTCGAGATGGTGTAGTAGCCCCGGTCGGCCGCACGCAGTTCGCGGGCGACGATGTCGAGTTCCCGCGAGCGCACCTGGTCGGTGAACAGCGCGATCGCCCGTTCGACGGTCAGACCGGTGCCGCTGCGCAGCTGGCTGCTGGGAGGCACAGCTGTCCCGTCGCCGTCTGACTGCGCAAGCAACCGATCGAGGTTGTCCCGGACGGCATCGACACGACCTGCTGGCATCCCGTAAGGCTAGACCCTCCCGGGCTGTCGTGGGCGTACCGCGACGACCGGGTCGACACGTCACGGCGCCTGACCTCCGCCGGAACCGCGGGATGGAGCACTAGCCTGTCTGGGTACGTATCGGTGACGACCACGACGGCCGCGGGGATGGCAGCCACAGCATGAAAATGGACCAGTTCTTCGGGTTGCTCCTGATCCTCCTGGCGATCTACCTGGGGGTCACCGCCACCACGGGCGGTGACCTCGACGGCGGTCTGTTCTCCCAGGGTGACAACGGATCGGTCGATGGAGGCGGCGCCGGGACCGACGACGGTGGATCCAAGCAGCGGGCCGACGGCGGCAAGCGGTCCGGCGACCGACACACCCATGCACACGAGCACGACGGCGAAGTGCACACGCACAAGCACGACGTCGACGACGACGATCACGACCACGGCCATGATGGTCGCGCCAGCACGTCGGGCTCGAACGGTTCGAACGGCTCGAACGACTCGGAGGCGGTGATCATCCGCAGCGACTTCTGCGCCGCGGCGCCCCAGCGCTCGGCGTACTCGGATCTCGGCAGGGCCAACGACGCGGCGATCCGCTGCGTGGATGCGGCTGGGATCATGACCGGCACGTCTGCCACGCAGTTCGACCCGGCTGCGGCGGTCACCCGCGGGCAGGCCGCCGACGCGGTGGCGGCGATGATCGACAAGGCCAACGAGCTGGAGGCGAAGGATGTGGAGCTGCGCGATCTGCCGCCCGCCGACGACGCGCGCTTCGAGGATGTCACGGCGGATACGCCGCATGAGCTGGCGATCGCTCGACTGAATGAGACCCCGGTCCTGCAGGGCTATGTCGATGCCCGCTACGAGCCGCGCGGCAAGGTGACCCGGGCGCAGATGGCGTCGATGCTCGACCGTGCCTACCAGTACATGAACTCCGCGGCCCTGCCGATCGGTCGGGACCGCTTCCGCGACGACGAGCAGTCGGTCCACGAGGAGTCCATCAACTCGGTCGCCGGCGCGGACATCATGCACGGCGTCGGCAACCGCCGGTTCGCGCCGCGCCGATCGGTGCGCCGCGGCGAACTGGCGTCCTACCTCACGCGGATGATGATCCGCATGGAGGACAAGGACCGGATCCTTCCGCTGTCGGACACGCCGACGAAGTAGGAGCGCACACCGACAGGGCTGCTCGACTCGTGGTCACGCGCGGTGCGGTGACGCGTGCATGAACTCCCGCTCGGCGCGCCCGAGCGCGGTCGCCGGTGCCGCGTCCTCGCTGAGCTCGTAGAGGATGTCGCCCCAGCACGCGGTCGGCTGCATACGGGCGAGCAGCGACGTCAGGCCGAACTGGATCCGGTTCAGCATCAGGTAGGAGGCCGGCATCTGCAGCCGCCGCAGGGTCTCGACGTAACCCTCGTCGGGATCCATGCTCGCCGCGGTGACCTCGCGGGCGTACGCCGCGGTGTAGGTGAACGGCACGTCCGAGCCCATCGGCCGGTGCATCAGCTGGAACCACTGGCGGACCACAGCGAAGTCGCCGTCGAAGTGCTCGTCGAGCAGCCCGGCCTCGCGCATCGCCGCCCGCAGCCCCCGGTCGTCGTCGTTGCGCACCGCCGAGTGGACGGCGTGCAGGCGCGCGCGATCGGCCGTCGAGAACGTCTTGCAGCTGCCGAAGTCGATGAACACCACGCTGCCGTCGCCGGGGAACAGGTAGTTGCCGGGGTGGGGGTCGGCGTTGAAGATGCGGAACCGGTAGAGGGATCCGAACACGAACCGGAAGATGATCTCGCCGTAGCGGTCGCGGGTCGCCTGGTCGGCGGTGACCGCCACCTCGCCGAAGGACGCCTCGTCGACCAGGTCGGTGACCAGCACCCGTGGGCGGCACCAGTCCCGGTGCACCTGTGGGATCCGCACGAATGGATGACCGGCGTACCGCTCGGCGAACGCCTGGTGGTAGCGGGCCTCGGTCTCGTAGTCGAGCTCCTCGTCGAGCCGCGCGCGCACCTCGTCGAGCAGTGGTCCTGGGGCCAGCCGCGGGTTGAGCACCCGCAGCAGCGGGATCAGGAACTCGAGGTTGGCGAGGTCGGCCAGCGTCGCCTCGGCGACACCCGGATGCTGCACCTTCACGGCGACACGGCTGCCGTCGTGCAGCCGCGCACGGTGGACCTGACCGATCGACGCCACCGCGAACGGCGCGGACTCCCACTCGGCGAACACCTGGTCGGCCGGAGCGCCGTAGTCGGCGTGCAGCACCTCGGCGATGGTGTCGGGGTCCGACTCGATGGCGGAGTCCTGGAGCTTCGCGAGCACCCGGTGGTAACGGTGCGCGGTCTCTTCGTCCATCGGCAGGTCGAGGTAGCTGAGCAGCTGGCCCGCCTTCATGGCCGCGCCCTTCATCGAGCCGAGCGTCTCGAGCACCACCTGGGCGATCTCGTCGTGCCAGCTGTCGGCAGCATCACCGTCGCCGCGTCGCTGGGCGCGACGCGCGGCGATCAGGCTTTTACCGGCTGCCGCCGACAGCCGCGCGAGCTGACCGCCCCGCGACAGGCGTGTCCGTGCGGCGGCGGAGGGTTCCGAAGGCACGGATCCAGCATGCGACGTGTCTCGACGGGTCGCCACGCGAGGACGAGCTCAGTCGCTGTGCTCGGACTCCGTGGTCGCGTCGGCGGTCTCGGTGTCCTCGGACGAGCCCGACATGCTCTCGGGCTGGTGGCGCCACGATAGCCAGAACGTCAGCGCCAGCACGACCGCGATGACCGCGAGCGACGTCCACGTCGGGATGTGGAAGCTCTCGCCGCCGATGCCCTCGGCGATGAACTTCAGCCCGACGAAGCCGAGGATGATCCCCAGGCCCTTGTCCAGGTAGATGAACCGGTCCTGGATGCCGGCGAGCAGGAAGTACAGCGCCCGCAGCCCCAGGATCGCGAACGCGTTGGAGCTGAACACGATGAACTGGTTCTTGGTGATCGCCAGGATCGCCGGGATCGAGTCGACCGCGAACAGGATGTCGGTGAACTCGATCGACACCAGCACCGTCAGCAGCGGTGTGACCATGCGACGGCCGTTCTCACGGACGAAGAAGTGGTCCTCGCGGTAGCCCTCGGTCTGCGGCAGCACCTGGCGGATGCGTACGAGCACGGGGTTGTGTTCCGGGTCGACCTCGACGCCCTCGCTGGTGAACAGCTTGTAGGCGGTGTAGAGCAGGAAGGCTCCGAACACGTAGACGATCCAGCTGAGCGACTCGAGCAGTGCTACGCCGGCGAAGATGAAGGCCAGCCGGAAGACGACCGCGCCGAAGATCCCCCAGAACAGCACCCCGTGCTGGTACTTGTTCGGCACGGCGAAGAACGTGAACAGCACCGACCAGACGAACACATTGTCGACCGACAGGCTCTTCTCGATCAGGTACCCGGTGATGTACTCCTGTGCGGCGCTGCCACCCATCCAGAACCAGACGACCCCGGTGAACGCCACGCCGAGCGCGATCCACACGGCGCTGTAGATGGCTGCCTCGCGGGTCGAGACCTCGTGGGCTTCGCGCATCACGACCTTGAGGTCGATCAGCAGCAGCACGGCGATCAGGGCGAAGAACGCGGCCCACACCAACGGCGTCACGGCCGCGGTCTGCCCACCGCCGCCCCCGCCTTCGGACGCGGCCAGCAGCGCGCCTGCCGACGTCAGCATGCGGAGTTCCTTTCATGGTCGGTGGTGGGTGCTCGCGACCGCGATGCCCCTGCCGCACACTGTGCCCGCAAGGTGGCGGGCACATACCGCAGCGTTGCGCGCCCAGGGTACTGGGCCGTGGGACCGCGAGCGGCACACGCCCGTCGTGATGCCATGATGGCGGCATGCTCGTACGTCTCGCCACCCATCCCGGCGGATTGCTCGTGGTCGCGCTGCTCGTCGCCGCGTGCGCGTCGGCCGCGGCACCTGACGCGTCGCCGTCCGGACCGCCACCACCTGCACCGTCGTCGCCGGCGCCATCGGCGCAGGCGCCTGCACCCGCTACCGCGTCGACCGAACCCGCCCCGTCCGGCGCCGCCGATCTCGGTGCGGTGCGTCTGGCCCTCGAACCGGTCGTCGAGCTGGCGGCTCCGACCGCGTTGGCGGTACGGCCCGACGACGACGCGCTCTACATCGCCGAACGCGGGGGGCGTGTCGTCAGGATCGACGAGGGCGGTGCGGACCCTGCGACGGTCCTCGACATCTCGGACCAGACCACCCAGGACGGCGAACGCGGGCTGCTCGGGCTGGACTTCTCCCCCGACGGGGGTCGGCTGTACGTGTCGTTCACGAATCAGTCGGGTGACTCCCAGCTCGACGAGTACCAGCTGCGCGGTGATGTCGCCGATCCCACGACCCGCCGCACCTTGCTGCTGGTCTCCCAGCCGTACCCGAATCACAACGGCGGCCACGTCGTCACCGGACCCGATGGCCTGTTGTACTACGGGCTCGGCGACGGCGGCGCCGCCAACGACCCGCTCGGCAGCGGCCAGGATCCCTCGACGCTGCTGGGCAGCCTGCTGCGGATCGACCCGACGCCATCGGGGGACGCGCCCTACTCGATCCCCAACGACAACCCGTTCGTCGACGACCCCGGCGGCCGCGGCGAGGTGTGGATCTACGGCTTGCGCAACCCCTGGCGGTTCTCGTTCGACCGCGAGACCGACGACCTGTGGATCGCCGACGTGGGCCAGCGCGAGATCGAGGAGATCAACCGCCTGCCGTTCGCCGCCGCCGCCGGCGCCAACCTCGGCTGGAACGTCTTCGAGGGCACCCAACGGTTCTCCGATGGCACAGCGCCAGACGCCGTCATGCCGGTCTTCGAGTATCCCCACGACGGGCGGTGCTCGGTCACCGGGGGCCACGTGTACCGCGGGCATCAGATCCCGGCCCTACGTGGCGCCTACCTGTACGGGGACTTCTGCGACGGAGTCGTGCGCGCGTTGGTGCACGCCGACGGATCGGTGACCGACGAGCGGGAGTTCCCGGCGCGGGTGCCGTCGCTCGTGTCGTTCGGTGAGGGTCCGGACGGCGAGCTGTACGCGCTGTCGCTGGAGGGCACGGTCTTCCGGATCACCGGCGGCTGACCGCCACGGCCGGCCGGTCACGCCGCACGTCGTGTAGGGCGCGGCCCGAAGGGCAGGATGCGGTCACGCTTGCGCGGTGCCCGCACACCTGTGAGGAGAACGTCATGGCGGTCCTGGCTCAGCTCGGCGACGCGTCCGCGAACCCGTTCGAGGCCGTCGCCCGGTTCCTGCCGAGGCTCGCGGCGTTCATCGTCATCCTCGTCGTGGGCTACCTGCTGGCGAAAGCACTGCAGCGCGTGGTGCGTGGGGTGCTGCGCCGGGTGGGCTTCGACCGGGCACTGGACCGCAGTGGGATCCGCGCGGCGCTCGCCCGCGAGGATCACGACGCGAACGAGCTGCTGTCGCGATTGATCTTCTACGGTCTGATGCTGCTCGTGCTGCAGCTCGCGTTCGGGGTGTTCGGTCCCAACCCGATCAGCGATCTGCTGTTCCGCCTGATCGCGTTCCTGCCGCGAGTCGTGGTCGCGGTCGCCATCATCGTGGTGGCCGCGGTGATCGCGAGGGCGACCCGTGACGTCATCGCGACCCTCATCGGTGGGTTGTCGTACGGCCACCTGCTGGCCACGGCCGCCTACGTGCTGATCGTCGGCATCGGCGTGTTCGCCGCACTGGACCAGCTGCAGATCGCCCAGACGATCGTGACCGGTGTGTTCTACGCGCTGCTCGCGATCATCGTCGGCGTCACCGTCGTGGCGGTCGGCGGCGGTGGCATCGCGCCGATGCGGGAGCGCTGGGAGCGTGGTCTGGCGCGCGTCGACGACGAGACGGTTCGTATCCGCGACGAGGCGCGACGCCAACGGGAGGCGCAGGAGGAAGCACGCCGCCAACGCCGGGCCGAGGAGGAGGCCCGCCTGCTGCGCGAAGCCGCCGAAGAAGCCCGCCGCCGGGAAGCCGAGGAAGCGGCCGCCAAGCAGGAACCCGAGAACGTGGGTCTGCCGCCGCTGCCGGCTCCACCTGACGAGGAGGCGACGACTGACGGTGGAGAGCCCACCGTGCAGATCGGCGTGGAGGACACCACCCAGATCACGCGGCCGATGGACGAGGAGGACACCACCACACAGATGGCACGGCCGACCGACGAGCAGGACACGACCACACGGATCGCACGGACGGGTGATGACGACGACGCCCGACCCCCGCCGGAGCCGAGCTGACCGTGCACACTGGTCGCGCCGACGTCAGCCGTGGCCGGCGAACCGCCAGAAGGGCGCGTCAGCCTTTGCCGCGTCGACCGGTGAGCAGCCGGTCGACCCACCACAGCAGCGCGGCGACGAGCAGCACGTTGATCACACCGGTCTTGGTGGCGCTGGCGGCGTCGGCGCCGACCTCGCGCGCCCGCGTCGCTTTGGTACCCGCCCACTGACCGGCGTGCTCGACGGTGTCTGACGACGCCTGGCGGGCACGTTCGGCGTACACAGGGATCTCCTGCGCCGCCGGCTGCAGTGCGAGCCACCGGCCAGCTGCAGACGCCAGGTCTCCGAGCGAGGCCACCAGATCACTGCTCGCCGTCGTCACCTTCGGCGTCGATCCCCGTAGTCGTAGTGGCATGTGCGCTTCTCCTTGTCCATGTCGCACGGTGGAACTGTTCCCAGCTGTGTGCCGGCGAAGCTTCGCGGGGTGGCGCAGCGTGCATAAGCTTGATCGCGGGAGGTCCCATCCGCCGCATCGCAGGAGACGCCTCCAGCATGACGATGCTGATGATCGCGTACGGCACGCACCGTTCCGCGACCGTACCGCTCCCGCGGGACAAGAGTCGCGGACGATGAGTTCACTTCCGCGCATTATCGCAGTCATGGGCTCTGGTGAGACCGCCCCGACGATGGTGAGCACGCACCAGCGGTTGTTCGCTCGGCTGCCATCGCAGGCGTCGGCGGTGCTCGTCGAGACGCCGTACGGCTTTCAAGAGAACGCCGATGAGATCTCGCAACGGACGGTCGACTACTTCACCCGCAATGTCGGGCGGTCGATCACCCCCATCGGGTTGCCGACGGTGGGCGGTGATGGTGACGACGATGCGGCGATGGCTCGGCTGCACGCCGCGGACCTCGTGTTCACCGGCCCGGGCAGCCCGACGTACGCCTTGGCGCAGTGGCGCGGCTCGGCGTTCGCCGACATCGTCGCCGGCAAGCTGCGGACCGGTGGGATCGTGGTGTTCGCAAGCGCCGCGGCGGTCGGGCTCGGCAGGTGCGCAGTGCCGGTGTATGAGATCTACAAGGTCGGTCAGGCCCCACACTGGGTCGACGGCCTGGATCTGCTGGGCGTCGCGGGCATCGACGCCGCCGTCATCCCCCACTTCGACAACACCGAGGGCGGTACGCACGACACCCGCTTCTGCTACCTCGGCGTCCGACGGCTGCAGCGGATGGAGCGCGAGCTCGATCCCGGCACGTCCATCATCGGCGTCGACGAGCACACCGCGCTGGTCCTCGATCTCGCCGCTGCGACGGTCGCCGTGCACGGACGCGGCGACGTGACCGTCCGCCGGGCCGGTGCCACGGTGCGGACGGTGCCTGCGGGCACCGAGCTGTCGATCCGCGACCTGACCCGCGGAGCCGACAGCCGGTCGGGTGCGCCGCCAGCACCCTCGACCGCACACGCCGACGACACCGACACCCCAACCGCGGAGCTGACGCTCGGCGAGCAGGTCGAGGCGGCGACCGCGGCGTTCGACGCGGCGACCGCCCGTCGCGATGCCGCGGCGGCGACGGCCGCGGTGCTCGAGCTGGAGGCGGCGATCGCCGGCTGGACAGCCGACACCACACAGTCCGGCGAGGCCGACCGTGCGCGGGCGACGTTGCGGGCGTTGGTCGTCCGCCTCGGCGAGGCCGCCGGCGCTGGCCTGGTAGATCCTGCCGCCCGGATCGCCCCGCTGATCGATGTCGTGGTGCGCGCCCGCAGCGAGCTGCGCGGCCGCCGCGACTATGCGCTGGCCGACCGGTTGCGTGCGGCGGCGGAGGAGATCGGCGTCGAGGTGCGCGACACCGCCGACGGCACGACCTGGCAGGTCGTCAACGGGTGAGTCGCGTCGGAGCGACCACGCCGCTCAGCGTGCGCAGCGCACCCGGCGACATGGCGATCCGCAGCACCCGCCGCCGCAGGTGTTGCGGCACGCGTCGAATGAGGCGCAGCATCGTGCGCTGCAGGGCGAGCGTCGACGAGGTCCGCGACACGTAGCCGCGCCAGTCGTCGAGCGGCAAGGCGAAGAACCCGTCGAAGAACGCCCGGGTCGCCGGCGCGTCGAGCCCGAGCAACACCTCCAGCCCCAGGCGGTACAGCGTGTCCTGGCGCAGGGCCTCCGCCGGCCACACCGCGCGGTGCGCCGCCCGGGCGATGTCCGACGGGTCGCGGTGGTCGTCGAGTGCCTGGCGCAGCGAGGCGGCGAGAGCGGGCGCACGCCGCAGGGCCTCGGCCACCTGGTAGCCGGTCGCCGGATGCACCATGGCGGCCGCGGCGCCGAACGCGACGGCGGCGCCGACACGCGGCAACGGCGCGTCCATGGCGAACGCGCAGCGCTCCTTCGCGATGACCTCTGTGCACCTGACACCGCGGTGTGCCAGTCGTTGCTCCAGCCGTTGCCGCAGGGTGCGCAGCGGCACGGCCGGCCTGGCGGCCAGCGCCGTCTCCTCGACGAACCAGCGGCCTGCACCGAGGTCCATCGCATACAGGAAGGTCGCCGGCTCCACCTCCTCGAACGGTGTGGAGTCGAAGTCCATCAGACACATCGTGCCGGTGGGGATGGGCGGCGCGGACAGTCGCGCGACCAGGCCGTAGGCGGTCTGATAGGCCGGTGGCGACGGCGCCGGTGCGCCGAACGCCGCAGGGTGGCCGGTGGCGTCGATCACGGCGCGGGCCCGCAGCTGCGCGCCGTCGGTGGTGTGCACACACAGGTGATCGCCGGCGCCCTCGACGCTGCGGGCTCGTCCCGTCATCACGGTCGTGGTCGCAGCCTTCGTCCCCAACGATGCACGCAGCAGCTCGTTGTCGATCAGGCAGTAGGTGCGCGGCAGCGTCCGGAAGCCGGGTCCGACAGTACGCACGCGGACCGTATCCCACTGCTGACGGGTGACGTCAGCTGCGGCTACCACCGACAGCTCATCGACCCAGGCGCCGTAGGCCTGGTGCCAGGGCGCGTGCGGCCTGGGAGCCAGGAGCCGCACCTGCAGCTCCTCGCGTGCGCAGGCGGCCGCGGCAGCCCAGCCGGCCGGACCCGCACCGACCACGAGCACGTCCACACCCGACACGGGCCTGCGCCTTCCTCCGATCGCCCGTTGCCAACGGTAGCAACCGGCGCCACGTCGGCGGGTGCCGCGCAGAGCCGCCATCGAGGCCGTGCGCGTGTGCGGTGCGGCCAGGTGACTGTCTTCGATGGTGGCGGGTAGAGGAGACACACCACGACCAGACCACCGCGCGCGACCCCAGGAGTGACCACCATGACGCCAGCCGACGCCTACGCCCGTTTCGACGCCATGCGCGAGGCGCTCAACGAGCTGCGCGACGCCGATGCCGTGCAACGCCTGTGGGACCGCGACGCATCGCTGTGGAGCGACGACAGCGAGGTGCAGGCGGCGATCGCCGACCGGCTGGGTTGGTTCGACGTCGCCGGCGGCCAGCCGGAGTGGAGCGGACGACTTCGCGAGTTCGCCGACGGCGTCGAGGCCGATGGCATCGACCGGGTCGTGTTGGCCGGCATGGGTGGGTCGAGCCTGGCGCCCGACGTCTTCTCCGACGTCTTCGCCGATCAGCACGCCACCCGGCTCGTCGTCCTCGACTCGACACACCCCGACGCGGTACGCGAGATCCTGCCCGACGACGGTCTCGCCACGACGCTGGTCGTGGTGTCGTCGAAGTCCGGGACGACCGCGGAGACCCGCGCGTTCGCGCTACGCGCCGAGCGTCAGGTGCCCAGCACCCGCCATCTCGCCGCGATCACCGATCCGGGCAGCAACCTGGCGGAGGAGGCGGGCGCACGCGGCTGGCGCGCCGTGTTCACCAATCCCGCCGACATCGGGGGACGCTACAGCGCCCTGTCGTTGTTCGGCATGGTGCCGGCCGCGCTCATCGGCGTCGACATCGACGCCGTCTGGCGGTCGGGTGCGCAGATGCTGACCGCCTGCGGGCCGACGCACGAGGGCATCGACAACCCGGCGCTCACGCTCGCCGCGTTCATGGGCGGCCATGCGCGCGCCGGCCGTGACAAGCTGACCATCCTGACCTCACCGGCGCTGGACACGTTCGCCGACTGGCTCGAGCAGCTGATCGCCGAGTCGACCGGCAAACAGGGTACGGGCATCGTGCCCGTCGTCCGCGAGCCGGTCGCGGCGCCGACGGTCTACGGTGACGACCGGGCGTTCGTGGTGGTCGAGCACCGGGCGGATCCGGTCCCGGGCATCGACGAGCTCCAGGAGGCGGGGTTTCCGGTGCTGCGCATCACCGTCGACGACCGTCACGACATCGGCGGCGAGTTCGTGCGGTGGGAGGCCGCGACCGCGCTCGCGGGTGGGCTGCTCGGCATCGATCCGTTCGACCAGCCGAATGTGGCCGAGAGCAAGCAGAACACCAACGAGGTGCTCGACGAGGTCGCCGCAGGCACCACGTTGCCCGATCCCGAGGACGGCGACGTGGACGAGCTGCTCGCGTCGGTCGAGACCGGCGACTACCTCAGCATCCAGGCGTACCTCGCACCCGATCC
Organism: Actinomycetota bacterium; assembly: GCA_019347695.1. Taxonomy (GTDB): domain Bacteria; phylum Actinomycetota; class Nitriliruptoria; order Euzebyales; family JAHELV01; genus JAHELV01. The sequence continues at coordinate 35,857 of JAHWKT010000011.1, forward strand.
CAAGATCGCCGACGGCATCACCGAGCTGCGCATGATCGTTCGCGACAACCTCAAGGTGGCCACCACCGCCGGGTGGGGGCCGCGCTTCCTGCACTCGACGGGGCAGCTGCACAAGGGTGGACCGAACTCGGTGGTGGTGCTCCAGCTCGTCGACGTGCCCGACGAGGATGTCGAGATCCCCGATCGCGATCATGGCTTCGCGACCCTGATCCGTGCGCAGGCGCTCGGCGATCTGCGCAGCCTGCGGTCCCACGACCGCCGCGTCGTGCAGCGCCGCGTCGCCGGCCCGGAGGACATCGTCCGGCTGATCGGCGACGCCCGGGCGTTGCTGCACAAGCCGATGAGCGGCCAGGACTCGATCTAGAGCTCAACGGTGGCTGACGTTGCGCTCGGCATCGTGGCGATCCTCGTCGGTGCGGCCTTCTGCTTCCGCGGGTACCTCGCGATGCGGCTGATCATCCCGGTCTGGGGCGCCTTCTCGGGGGTTCCTGGTGGGCGCCGGCCTGGCCGCATCGCTGACGAACGAGGGCTTCCTCGCCACCGTCCTGGGCTGGCTGACCGGCCTCGTCGTCGCTGCGGTCTTCGGCGCCCTCGCCTACCTGTTCTACGAGGTGTCGGTCCTGCTGGCCGTGCTGACGGCCGGCGCCGGCGCGACCGCGATCGTCGTTGGCGTCATGCTGCTGGTGGGTGTCGTTTCGATCGACGACCTGGGGTCGGCCGCCACCACCGCAACGATCGAGGACGACTGGTGGTGGTACGTCGCCTATGCCGCGCTGTCCATCGCGGGGATCGTGGCGCAGGTCAGGGCCACCATGCGGACCCGTGGCTCGCTCCGCGGGGCCTGGGAGGAGTCGGGCGGGCGGCAGATGCGTGCCGCGTGAGGTAGCTGGATTGCTACCTCACGCGGCAGGAACGTAGCCAACCAGCTACACGGGGACCTGTGGCAGGTGGGTCAGCGCCTCGTCGACCTTCTCCTGCGGATACTCGTGGTCGACGAGATCGCCGGCGAGGTAGGCGTCGTAGGCCGACATGTCGAAGTGGCCGTGGCCGCACAGCGCGGTGAGGATGACCTGCTGCTCACCGGACTCGGCGCACTGACGCGCGAGATCGACGACCGCGGCCAGCGCGTGGGTCGGCTCCGGCGCCGGGATGATGCCCTCGGTCCTGGCGAACTGCAGGCCCGCGGCGAAGCACTCGCGCTGCCCGCGCGATTGCGCCTCGATCAGGCCCAGCTCGTAGATGTGGCTGAGCAGCGGCGACATGCCGTGGTAGCGCAGCCCGCCGGAGTGGATGGGATCGGGCACGAAGTCGT
>JAHWKT010000134.1 GCA_019347695.1 Actinomycetota bacterium
GCGACAGCGGGTCGCCGGCATGTCCGGCGGACAACGTCAGTCGGTCGCCGTGGCCAAGGCGGTCATGTGGAACTCGAAGGTCGTGATCCTCGACGAGCCGACCGCCGCCCTCGGCGTCGCACAGACCCGCCAGGTCCTGGATCTCGTCAAGCGGCTCGGTGACCAGGGGCTCGGCGTCATCGTGATCACCCACAACCTGCACGACGTGTTCGAGATCGCCGACCGGGTCGCCGTCCTGCGCCTGGGGCAGATGGTCGCGACGTTCGCGGCAGACGGCACGACCCAGCAGGAGATCGTGGAGGCGATCACCGCCGGTGAGCTCAAGGAGATCCCCGGCATGGCGACCGAGACCTCCGGAGAGCGGGCATGAGCGGGACCGGACAGCAGGCCGCGTCGGCGGAGGACCCCGGCACCGCCGACGAGGCCGACGACCGACGGGCACCCGCCGAGCGGACGACGATCACCGAGTACGCGCGCAGCTGGTGGCAGGGTGTGCGGGCCGGCGACCTCGGCAGTCTGCCGATCGTCGTCGGACTCATCCTCATCACCATCATCTTCACCACCCTCAACGAGCGGTTCCTCAGCGCGGTCAACTTCGTCAACCTGATCACGCAGATGTCGCCACTGGCGATCATCGCCATCGGCATCGTGTTCGTGCTGGTGATCGCGGAGGTCGACCTGTCCGTCGGCTACCTGTCCGGCGTCGCCGCGGTGCTGCTCGCGCGCTTCCTCGGCGAGGAGGCATGGCCGGTCTACGCTGCGGTGCCCGCGGTGTTGGCGTTCGGCGCGTTCGTCGGCTTCATCCAGGGATGGCTGGTGGCCAAGATCGGGCTGCCCTCGCTCATCGTCACACTCGGTGGTCTGGTGGGCCTCAACGGTCTCGTGCTGATCCTGATCGGAGGGAGAGGCACGATCGTCATCCAGAACGACATCATCATCGCCATCGCGAACCCGTACCTGCCCGACCTCGTCAGCTACGCGATCGTTGTCCTGTCGGCCGGCGGGCTCCTGGCCGTGCAACTGCGCCGCCGCCGGCGTCGCCTCGAGGCGGGACTGTCCGCAACGCCCCTGTCGATCATCGGCATCCGTATCGGGGCGCTGCTGGCCATCGGACTCGCCGCGGTGACGTTCGCCGCGCGCAGTCGCGGCATCCCCGTGGTCGGCCTGATCCTGCTCGTTCTGCTCGTGGTGTTCTCGATCGTACTGGGACGCACCGGCTTCGGTCGCCACGTCTACGCCGTCGGCGGCAATCCTGAGGCGGCCCGACGCGCGGGGATCGATGTCGATCGCGTTCGGATCGCGTGCTTCATGATCTCGGCGACCATGGCGGCGCTCGGTGGCATCGTCTTCGCCTCGCGCCTGCGGTCCGTCGACACCGGCGCCGGTGGGGGTCAGATCGAGCTCAACGCGATCGCCGCAGCGGTCATCGGCGGGACCAGTCTGTTCGGTGGCCGCGGTCGCATCTCGTCGGCGCTGCTGGGCGCCCTGGTCATCATGGGCGTCGACAACGGGATGGGACTGCTCGGCCTGTCCTCGGGCGCGAAGTTCGTGGTCACGGCAGTGGTGCTGCTCGCCGCGGTGGTCGTGGACTCGGTGGCCCGGCGTGGTCGCACCAGGTCCGGCGTGGCGTAACCGCAGCGGGGTACACCTTGTGGCGTCACACTGGCGACGTCGCACAGATCGGGTGGCCGCATGGGCGTACGGTCGTGATGAGCTGTCATGGTCGCTGACGAGGACCGGTCGCAGACGAAGCGGTTGGCGACCTTGTCGCTCGGCGCCCTGGGCGTGGTCTACGGCGACATCGGCACGAGCCCGCTGTATGCCTTCCGCGAGTCGTTCGCCGAGGAGCACGTCACAGCTGATCCCGGCAACATCCTCGGTGCCCTGTCGTTGATCGTGTGGTCGCTGATCATCGTCATCTCGATCAAGTACCTGGTCTTCGTCATGCGAGCCGACCACGACGGTGAGGGTGGGATCCTCGCGCTCACCGCCCTGATCCCCCGCACCGGCGACTACCACGGCAAGGGTCGTCGCAGACTGCTGGTGCTGGTCGGGCTGTTCGGAACCGCGCTGCTGTACGGCGACGGGATGATCACGCCGGCCATCTCGGTGCTGTCGGCTGTCGAGGGCATCTCGGTCGCCACCGAGGCGTTGGACCCGTTGATCATCCCGATCGCCATTGCGATCCTGATCGGGCTGTTCTCGTTCCAGCGGCGCGGGACCGGCGCGGTGGGCGCCGTGTTCGGCCCGATCATGGTCGTGTGGTTCACCGTGCTGGCAACGCTCGGGATCGGCGGCATCATCCGCGATCCGTCGGTGCTCGTGGCCGTCAGCCCCACCTATGCCGTGCAGTTCTTCGTGGCCAACGGGTTCGTTGGCGTGCTCGTCCTGGGTGCGGTGTTCCTGGTGGTCACCGGAGGCGAGGCGCTGTACGCCGACCTCGGCCACTTCGGCAGGAAGCCGATCCAGACGGCGTGGTTCGCACTGGTGCTGCCCGGCCTGCTGCTCAACTACTTCGGGCAGGGCGCGTTGCTGCTGCGCGACCCCACCGCCATCGACAACCCCTTCTACCGGTTGGCGCCGGGCTGGGCGACGATCCCGCTCGTGATCCTGGCGACGGTCGCGACGGTGATCGCCTCGCAGGCGCTGATCAGCGGGGTGTTCTCGCTGAGCATGCAGGCGGTGCAGATGGGCTACCTGCCGCGGCTGCGCGTGCAGCACACCTCCGAGTCGCAGGAGGGACAGGTCTACATCCCCGGCATGAACTGGACGCTGATGCTCGCGTGCATCGGGCTGGTGCTGGGATTTCGCACGTCGAGTGGATTGGCGGCGGCGTACGGTGTGGCGGTCACCACCACGATGGTCGTCACGACGTTGCTGTTCTACGTCGTGGCGCGCGAGCGCTTCGAGTGGCAACGGGGGCGGACGGTGGCCGTGTGCGGCGCGTTCCTGGTGGTCGACGTCGCCTTCTTCGTCGGCAACATGTTCAAGATCCCCGACGGTGGGTGGTTCCCGCTCGTCATCGGCGGAATCGTCTACACCGCGATGGCCACGTGGCGGCGCGGCCGGTCCCAGGTCGCCAACCGTCAGCGCAAGGGTCTGGTGCCGGTCGACAGGTTCCTGAAGCGACTGGACGTCGAGACGCCGCGGGTGCCGGGTGCGGCCTACTACCTCACGGCCGACCCGCAGCAGATCCCGGCGTCGCTGCTCGTCAATCTGCGCCACAACAACGCGCTGCACGAGCAGATCGTGCTGCTGCACGTCCACGTCGCGGGCATGGCGCACGTACCGACGGCGCGCCGTGCGAAGGTGGAGACGCTCGAGAAGGGCTTCTCCCGCGTGACGCTGCGATACGGGTTCCGCGACCGCATCGACGTGCCGCAGGCGCTCGAGCAGAAGGTGTTCCACCACAAGGGATTCGACGACGAGGACATCACCTACGTCGTCGGGAACGAGGACGTGTACGCGACCGAACGGCCCGGCATGCCCCTTTGGCGTGAGCGGCTGTTCACCGTGATGTACCGCAACGCGTCCAACGTCACGCAGCTGTTCGACCTGCCGATGGACCGCGTCGTCGAGATCGGTCAACCGGTCGACATCTGACGGACGTCTACAGCTGCTGGAGGATCGCGACCGCCAGCCGGGCCAGACCGATGACGATCGCCAGGACGCTCATCCGGCGCGGATGTAGATCGGCTGCGCCGGGGCGGCGCCAGATCCGCGGGTTCGGGTGCGCGCGGGCGGGTCAGCTTGTGCCGTGCCGACAGGACGTCGGTCCGGTCGCTGCGTCCCGGCGCGGCGGTCGCGGCATCGGGCGTGGCGATCGCAGTGCGCATCGCGGCGAGAAACGCCTCGAGCGACCGATGGCGCTCCTCGGGGTCCTTCGCCGTCGCGGTCGTGACGGCTGTCGAGCAGGGTGCCGGCCGGCGTCAGCCGGGTGGAGTCCAGCGCCCGGGCGATGCCGAAGTCGGCGACGCGGACGTCGCCGTCGCGGTCGTGGGAGGAGGTTTTCGGGCTTGATGTCGCGGTGCACGAGCGCCACGGCGTGCACGGCAGCCCGTCGTGCTCGTCCTGGTCGAGCACGGCGACCACGTTGTGATGCCGTACCTTCGCCGCGTGGCGGGCTTCGTCGCGGCAGCGGACATGAACCTCGTCGTCCTCCGCAAGGTGGGCGTGGAGCAGCTTGATCGCCACGTCGCGGTCGAGACGCTCGTCGTGGCCACGAAACACGGTGCCCATGCCCCCGGACGCGATCCGCGCGGCGACGCGGTAGCGACGCTGCAGCAGGTGCCCGTCAGCGGGCCCGCGCCATCGACTGGCATGTCCGCCTTTCTGCCCGATCAGCGGACCGTCACCCACGGCCGACCGGACGCATCACCAATGATGCTCGACCGGGTCTGGGTCGGCAAACGTGTCAGTCCTCGGGCGGGGCGACGAAGTCGAGCAGCTGCTCGACGGCACCGACGAGCGGCTGCTCGAGGTCGGCGTAGGTGGCGACGGACCGCAGCAGCCGGCGCCAGAACGCGGGCGGCTCCTCGACCCCCAGCGCCGTGCAGACACCCTCCTTCCACGGCTGGCCTCGCGGCACCGTCGGCCAGCCGGGGATCCCGACCGTCCGGGGGCGGACCCCCTGCCACACGTCGACGTAGGGGTGACCGGTGATCAGCACGTGCGGGTCGTCGATGCCGGCGACGGTGCGCTGCTCCTTGGTGCCCGGCAGCAGATGATCGACGAGCACACCGAGCCGTCGGTGCGGCGCCGGGCCGAACGCCCGGACCGCGCCGGCGAGATCGTCGATACCGCCGAGTGGCTCGACCACGACGCCGGCGTCACGCAGGTCGTCGCCCCACACCTTCTCGAGCAGCTCGGCGTCGTGGATGCCCTCGACGTAGATCCGGCTCGCCCGGGCGACGCGCGGTTGCGTTCGGATCGGCGCCACCGAACCCGACGCGGTGACGGCCGGCCGTGCGGGTGGCGACGTCGGGCGCGGCCGCACGAGCGTGACCGTGCGCCCGTTGACCCGGAACGCTCCCGGGCTCAGCCGGAAGTGGCGCTGCTTGCCACGCATGTCGCGCAGGGTCACCGACGCGGCGTCGACGTTGGTGACCCGCCCGGCGAACCCCGTCACCCGGTGCTCGGCGAGCAGCCCGCGGTCGGCTGCGACCTCGGCTGGCTTGGCGTCACGACGCGCGCGGCGAGCCGCCAGCACGTCATCGCTGTATCTGCTCGGCACGGCCCGGCACACTACCCCAGCTCGGGCCGATCCCCGCAGACGTGCCGCGACAGCGGCGTCGCCCACACCGAGGAGATCCAGGGGCTCCCCGTTGGCCTTTCGCCTACCACCTCGACAGCGTCCAACCACCCCGAGCTTCGTCGACCACCTTCACGGCGAACTTCGGGGTGGTCGACGGAGCTCGACCATAGGCCTGCCTCGGTCGACCACCCCGAACTCTGGCGCGTCAGTGTGACTTGTCCTCGATCTCCCAGGCGTGGTCGAGCACGTGCCAGGCGATGCGCCGTGCCGCGTAGCGGGCCGGCCAGCCCTTGGCGACCAGCGGTGTGCCGTCGCTCGCGCCGCGCAGCACCTCGATGATCTCCGCGCGCATCGCGGCCTGACCGCCGGCCTGTCCGAACTGCGTCGGGGTGTACCGCACGCCGAGGCTGCGGGCATACGACCGCTCGGACTCGGCGACGTGTGCGACGATCTCGTCGCGGTCGCGACCACCGCCGCGAGGACCCTTGCGCAGCTGCGCCGGGGCGTTGGTGACCACACGATCGAACACGCGCCAGCCTGCGGCGACCAGGTCGGCGTGGCGCTCTGCCGTTGCGTCGTCGAGCGGCTCGCTGTCCAGCTTGGGGATCGCCTGCGGTGCGCCGAAATCCGTCGCGCCCGAGCCGGGGACCGTCTCGACCACGGTGAAGGGCGCGCCGACCGCGTCGGCATCCAGGCCGGCGAACGGGAACGACACCCCCGCCTCATCGGCGATGATCCCGTACCGATCGGCGTACGCCGCGAGCGCTGCGAGCGCCGCGTCGTCCCCTCGCGCGACACGGCACCAGCCGGGCCAGTCGACCGCGCACGCGAAGGTGCGCTTGGGGCCCTGCTCCAGGTAGACCGCGTCAGTCATCGTCGATCATCTCGCCGCTCTGCCCGGTGTCAGCATCGCGTGTGGCCGCCGCCGTCAGCACGCGGATCCGTGCCCGTGCCGCCTGCACGCGCACCTCGTCGACGCCGATGCCGAGCCGTTCGGCGATCTCGTCGACCGACCACCCCGCGGCGGTCATCCGCAGGGTCTCCTTGCCTGGCCCCTCGGGCACCACGGCCAGCAGATCCTCGACGGCTTCCCAGGCCACGATGAGGTCGGCGGGGTCCTCGGCGCGGAGTGGGTCCATGTCGCAACCCTAGAGCCTGCCGACGACGGCCTCGACCCCGATCACGCAGCCGGTCAGCTGCGGACCATCCGCCAGATGTCGTTGCCGATCACACGCAGCGTGTGCAGCCCGAGCCGCAGCATGGCGAGACGGTTGCGTGGTGGCAGGTCCGAGAACCCGGCGTGACCCATCTCGACCTCCGACCACTCGGCCCGTCGGCCTCGCTCGACGGCGTCCACGGCGGTCGCGATGATGTCGTCGTCGACGGCGACGCGTGCCAGGCCGTCGGGCAGCCACGCCAGTAGGCAGTCGTAGCCGAGCGCGAAGTCGCTGCGGCGCAGGCGGCGGTCGGCGAACCCGCCGAAGTCGCCCATGATCTCCCCGGCCAACAGTCCCGGGACGCCCCGGTCGTGGCGGTCCGCCAATAGCAGCGGTGACACGAGATCGAGCTCGACCCGCGACTTGCCGTCGAGGCCGGCGACCCGGCCGACGACCTCGCGCAGCGCGGTCGGAGCGTCGGCATCCGGTGATGACGGCAGATCGTCGTCGTCGAAGACGTCGTGCAGCGCCGCGACCGCCTCCGCGTCGAGACGTGGGGCGAGGACGTCGACGAGCCGGTCGAGCCGGTCGAAGCGGTGGTTGACGTGCTGTACCCGGCGCAGGTCGTCCTGGAGGATCTGCTCGGGCATGATCTCCAGCGTTCGTGACAGGGCCTTGAGCCACGTCGGACGTTCCGCGTCGGCGGTCCACGCGGTCTCACTCTCGGGGATCTCCGACAGGGTGTCGACCATCAGGTGGATGCGGCGCGCCTGCCGTGCGCCCTCGCCGACCCGGTCGAGCAGTGTCAGCACACGCCCGATGGGCTCCGACGAGATGCTGCTGCCGTCGGTGTACCAGAGGCGGCCGTCGCCTGGCAGCTCCTCGATGTTGCGGGCCGCGAACGCGTCGCGGTCGCCGGTGCGGTCCAGCAGCTCCGGTCCGAAGCCGGCCGGGTTGGCAGCCGACGCGAGCACGAAGTCGAGCACCGACGCGCCGTCGGGTTCGAGCAGCTGCTGGACACCGCCTTCCGGTTGCAGGACGAACTCGCCCCAGTCGGCGTAGGTGATGGCCGGCATCACCCGCTGGTCGGCCGTCTCGAGCTCGTAGCGCAGTCCCCGCAGGCCCGTCAGCGACACGTGCAGCCCGATCGGGGTGCGCTGAGGTCCGGCAGGCGCCTTGGGCCACCGACCGACGTCGAGCTGGTCGGGCAGCAGGTCGCGCAGTTGGCGGAAACCCAGCGGCGATGCGACGTCGCGTTCGCGGAGCATGTCCAGCGAGACCTCCTCGACCCACGCCTGTCGGAGGACTTCCGCGGTGTCGAGACCGTTGAGCAGGCCGTGCACCGTGAACATCGACGCGAGCGCACCTGCCGACGCGCCGCCGATCGCGTCGAGCCGCAGGCCGCGGTCGTCATCCTGCAGCGCCTGGACCGCCGTGGTCAGAGCCGCCAGGACGCCTGCGTGGTACGCGCCGAGGCTCGCCCCACCCGACAGCGAGACTGAGATCCGCAGTCGTTGATCTGCCTGCGCCATCGCGATCCTCTGTCCGACCCGAGGCGACGGTCGACGCCCACGGAACCAGACCGTAGCGAATCCTTCACGCGCGAGGAGCCGGACCGAGCAGCGCGGGCTGGGATCACGAGGCGGACTACGCGGCGGTCACCGCCGGCATTGTCACCGCGGCGACAAACGGGGCGCAGGCGAGGTGCGTCCGCTGTTGATCACAACATGGACACCACGATCCCCGCCGGAACACGACGATGGATCGCGCTGGCCGTGATCGCCGTCAGCCTCGTGCTCGCCGTGACGTTCGGCGTCCGCAGCCTCGGGTCCGCGTCAGATACGTCTGCGGCCTCCACCGCCGCGGCGGCGCCCGCGTCCGAGGCGGCTACGGATGGACCGCAGGCGGCCGAGCGTGCCCCGGCCCCCGACGTCACGTTCACCACCGCCGACGGCACGACCGCATCACTCGACGACTACGAGGGCCAACCGCTGGTCCTCAACTTCTGGGCGTCGTGGTGCCCGCCATGCGTCGCCGAGATGGGCGATGTGTTGCGACCCGTCCACGAGGCACACAGCGACGAGGTCGCCTTCCTCGGGATGAATCTGCGTGACGAACCGGCGGCAGCCCAGCAGATCGTCGACTCGACCGGGGTCTCCTACGATCTCGCGCTCGACCCGGACGGCGAGGTGTTCTCGGCGTTCGGCGGGGTCGGCATGCCAACGACGGTGTTCATCGACGAGGACGGACGGATCGTCGACCAGCACACCGGCGCCATCACCCGCGATCAACTGCAGGCGCAGGTCGACCGCCTGATCGGAGCCTGACCCGTGGCCAGCGCCCTCGCCCTCGCCTTCGCCGCCGGTCTCGTGGCCACCGTGAACCCGTGTGGCATCGCGATGCTGCCGGCCTACCTCACGTGGTTCGTCGGCGCCGACGACGCCGATGTCGACCGCCGTCCGCTGTCGACCGCTCTGCGGGTCGGCGCGGTGATGTCCGCTGGAGTCGTCAGCGTGCTCGTGCTCGCCGGCCTCGTGATCAGCCTCGGCCTGCGGGTGCTGATCACCATCGTGCCGTGGCTGGCGATCGCGATCGGCATTGGGCTGGTCGTACTCGGATGGCGGACGCTGACCGACCGGCCGATCCCGGGACTGCGGACCTCGACCAGCGGCCCCGCCGATCGCAGCCTGCGATCGGTCGCCGTGTTCGGGGCGTCCTACGCCGTCGCGTCGCTGTCGTGCACCCTGCCGGTGTTCCTCGCGGTCGCCGCGGGCTCGTCGGTCCAGACCGGGGTGCTGCGCAGCATCGGCACGATCCTCGCCTACGGCGTCGGCATGAGCATGCTCCTGCTGGTGCTGACCATCGCGGTCGCGCTGGGCCGCACCACGCTGGTCCGGCGGGTCCGCGCCTCCGCCGGCTGGCTGAAGATGGTCAGCGGGTGGGTGGCGATCGCCGCCGGTGTCGTGCTGGTGTGGTACTGGGCGGTCAACCTTGCGCTCGGCAACGGCGCCGGTGCGGGATCCGGCGCGTTCCCGCTCGTGGAACGGGCGTCGGCGACGCTCAGCAACTGGCTGGCAGACCGGCCGGGTGCGGTCGGCACCGCCCTGGCCGTCGTCCTGCTCATCGCAGTGGTCGCGGTCGTCGTCGGACGTGCGCGTACTCCCAGGGACGAGGCCGCGGCCGACCATGACCAGAAGACCGGACCTCGTGCCATGGACCGCGCGTCCTCAGGCTGACCCGCCGGCACCGTCCGGCCAGATCCGCCCGTCGGGGAAGAAGGTCCGGTAGTCGTCCGGGAACGACGTGAACGCCGGCCGCGGCCGCAGCGCGTCGGCCGCGAGCGGGCCCTCCAGACCCCGGCCGGTTGCCAGATCCCACGAGGTGCCGGAGTCGGGGTCGTGCAACTGGTCACCCGTCGAGCTCCAGCACGACGGCGCCGTCACCGACCCGGCGCGAGTAGACCCGCCAGCGCTGTGGATCGGTCGGGTCGATGGCGACGGCCGTCACCGCCGAGGTCGCGCGGCGGCAGCCCGACGGCGGGTGGCTGTACGTGATCGACAACGCGTGGGGCGACCAACACGCCGACATCTGACTGTCCGCTGCGATTGGCCTGCGGTGGCAGCCTGGGGGCGTGAACGCTGATCGCGAGCGTCTGATGCTGCTCGACGCACCGTCGCTGTACTTCCGGGCGTTCTTCGGC
>JAHWKT010000135.1:0-1656 GCA_019347695.1 Actinomycetota bacterium
CGGGCCGGCCCCGCCCCCCCACGGCCCCGCCCGCCACAGCGCCCGCGACGACAGCAGCAGCCCCGGTGGGGGCTCGCCGGTGACCGCGTCGGCGCTCTCGTCGACCCGGTCATCCAGATCGAGGGTCGGATCGCCGTAGCCGATGGCCAGCGGGGTGCGGTCGCGGCGGACAAGCATGGCGAAGTCCGCACGCGCGGCGGCCCGCGGATCGGCCATCAGCTCGGTCAGCCACCGCCGGGCCGGGGCGGAGCGGTCGTCGATGACCCGGGCCGCGGCGTTGGCGCCGGCCAGCAGCTCGGCCTGGTCCCACAGCCGGGCCTGCACCAGCTCGAACCGCTCGTGCGCGTCGGCCATCGTCCGTGCCACCGTCTGCGGCGCGTCGGCCGCCGCCAGCTCCGCGCTGCGTTGGACCAGCAACGCACCCGCCAGCAGCGGCAGCACCACCACGATCGTCACGAACCATGCGACGCGCGTACGCAACGCCATGGTCACGGTCACCTCCTCGGTGGTGGCACGGCTACGCTGCAGGCGTCAGGCGTCATCGCCGATCGCGACACTGCGTCCGTGTGGTCTGAAGCATGCCACGAAGACCACGTTAGGTAGTCATGCGAATGCGAGAAGTCAACTTGCCGCAAGAGGAGAAGCGGCGGATCCGCCAGGAGACGATCGCTCGCCGTGACCGGTTGTCGGCGGCCACGCGGGCGGCGGCAAGCCGGGCCATCAGGTCACGGCTGGACGAGCTGCACGCCGTCACGCGGGCACGGACGCTGCTGGGGTTCGCCTCGTTCGGGTCCGAGGTGCAGCTCGACCCGCTGCTGCGTGCGGCGATCGACCGGGGCGTGGGCGTCTTCCTGCCGTGGATCGAACGGTTCTCGCCACCGGACCTGCAGATGTCACGCGTCACCGATCTCGACAACGATCTGGTGGCGGCGCGGATGGGCATCCGCGAACCCGACCCGCAGTGGCGCCGACCGGGCCGCGTCGACCGGCTCGACGTGGTGCTCGCGCCCGGGGTCGCCTTCGATGCCGCCGGCACCCGGCTGGGCTACGGCGCGGGCTTCTACGACCGCCTGCTGGCGCGGTTGCGGCCGGACACGCCGGTCATCGCCGTGGCCTACGACACGCAGATCGTCGAGGCGCTGCCACGCCTCGACCACGACGTGCCGGTCGACGCGATCGTCACCCAGACCCGGACGATCGACGTGACCCGACGCGCCACGACGGGCGACCTGTAAGTCGGCATACTGGCGCGCCAGGACGGCCTCGCGTCGGGTCCACCCCGTGCGTCGCCGATCCACCACCTCGACGTCGCGTCCATCGCGCCGCGCACCAGCGTTGTCGGTGATGCAACCGCCGAGCGTGCACGCGCGGCCTGCCAGGTCCGGGAGCACCATCCATGCCAACGTACGAGTACGTGTGCCGCGAGTGCGGCCAGCACCTCGAGGTCGTGCAGTCGTTCAGCGACGATCCGCTCGACACCTGTGAACGGTGTGGCGGCGCGCTGCGCAAGGTCTTCAGCGCGGCCGGCATCATCTTCAAGGGTTCCGGCTACTACGTGACCGACAGCCGGGCCGCACGAGGCAAAGCGACCGCGTCGGCTGCCGGCGCCGACGGGTCGTCCACGACCGACACGTCGTCGGAGAGCTCGTCGTCGGA
>JAHWKT010000135.1:1756-10104 GCA_019347695.1 Actinomycetota bacterium
CCGGCGCCGACGGGTCGTCCACGACCGACACGTCGTCGGAGAGCTCGTCGTCGGACAGCTCGTCGTCGGACACGTCCGGCACTGGCGGTGGGTCGTCGGACAGCTCGTCGTCGACGTCGGCGGGGTCGTCGAACAGCGACGCCAAGAGCGCCTGAGGTGTCGTCGCGGATCGCCGTCGGCATCGTCGGCGGCTCGGGGTTCTACGAGCTGCTCGACGACGCCGCCGAGGTCGCCGTCGCCACCCCCTACGGCGAGACGTCCGCGCCGATCGTGGTCGGCGAGATCTCGGGCCGGGCCGTGGGCTTCCTCCCGAGGCACGGGCGACAGCACGAGCTGCCGCCGCACCGGATCAACTATCGCGCCAACCTGTGGGCGCTGGCCGAGCTCGGCGCGACCGATGTGATCCTGCCGTGTGCGGCGGGATCACTGCGGCCCGACGTGATACCGGGGCACTTCGTGATCGCCGACCAGGTGGTCGACCGCACCCGCAACCGCGTCGACACGTTCTACGACGGGTCGCCCACGACCCACGTGTCGTTCGCCGATCCCTACGACGCCGAGCTGCGGCAGGTCGCCACCGACACGGCGCGTGCGCTCGACATCGCCGTCCACGACCGCGGCACCATCGTCGTCATCGAGGGGCCGAGGTTCTCCACACGGGCCGAGTCGCGGTTCTACTCGGCGATGGGGTGGGACGTCATCAACATGACGCAGTACCCCGAGGTCGTCCTCGCCCGCGAGCTGCAGATGGCGGCCGTCAACATCTCGCTGATCACCGACTACGACGCCGGTCTCGAGGACGACCCCGACGTTCCGCCCGTCAGCAAAGACCGGGTGGTCGAGGTGTTCAACGCCAACAACGCCAAGCTGCGGGAGCTGCTGTTCGCCATGGTCCCCCGCCTGCCGCTGTCGCCCGACCGGCCGGCGCTCCACGCCCTCGACGGCGCGCAGTTCTAGCGCGGGACGCCACCCGGGCGTGCGGCCTGCCGGATCGTGCGCATCGACATCATCCGCTGACCGTCGCGCTCACGTCGTGCGGTGCCGCGACGACGCAACGTGAGTGTCCACACCCGTACCGGCGGCCCGCCGGTCGACGACGCGTCGACGCGCGATGCTCACGGCATGGCTGTTCCGACCCGGCTCGCACGTCGCCTCCACGGACCGCCGGTCGCGCTACCGGCGGTCCTCGACCGGTGCAGCGAGCGGTGGTGGCGGCTACCGCCGCGCATGCGCCTAGTGGTCGTCGCCGCGGCATGCACCATGGTGCTGCTCGCCGTCCATGCACATGTGGCACGGGTGCAGGCGCGCTGGGGCGGCCCGCCGCGTCGGGCGCTCATCGCGGTCGACGACGCCAGCGTCGGCGCGCGTCCCGAGCTGCGCGCCGTGCTGCTGCCACCGGCGATGGTGCCGCGCGACGCGCCACAGTCCCTCGAACCCGACGTCCGACTGGCGCTCGCGCTGCCGGCCGGTGCGGTGCTCACCCGCACCCACGTCTCGCCCCGCGGACCTGCGGTCGGCCTCGATCCCCATCTGCGGGTGGTGCCGCTGCCGGTGGAGTCCGGCCTCGACATCACCCCCGGCGGCAGGGTCGACGTCTGGGTGCTCGCGGCCGCGCCCGGCCGGGCGCAACGGGTCGCTCGCCGCCGGCCGGTGGTCGGCGTCGCCGACGACGACGCCGACCAGCCCACCGCCCTGGTCGGTCTGGCAACCCACGAGGTCGCCGCCGCGCTGCGCGGCCTCGCCGAGGGGCAGGTGCTGCTCACCCAGGCGCCACCATGATCGCCGCCACCACGAGACCGGACGGTCGGATGGCCGCGGCCTATGCTCGACTGCGCGCAGCCGTTGCGGCCGCAGCACCACTCCATCAGATCGCATCTCTGTCTCATCACAAGGACCGACATCGCCGTGGGCGACGTGCTCCCCGCCCTGCTGCTGGGCGTCCTGCAGGGTCTCACCGAGTTCATCCCGGTGTCGTCGAGCGGGCATCTGGTGCTGGTCCCCCACTTCGTCGGCATCGACACGCCGGGTATCGCCTTCGGCGTCGCGCTGCACCTGGGAACGTTCGCCGCCGTCGTCCTGTACTTCCGCACCGATCTCGCCCTCCTGATCGCGGCGGTGTTCGGCGTCGGCGACGCGGTGCTCGTGTCCTACTACCGCCGGCTCGCGGCGCTGCTGGTGCTCGGCAGCATCCCGATCGCCATCATCGGGGTGGCGCTGCGCGGCGTCTTTGAGGCCGCGTTCGCCTCCCCGACCGCGGCCGCGGGCTTCCTGATGGTCACCGGGTTGCTGCTGCTCGCCGGCGAGGCTGCGCGCAGCCGGCGCGGTGGCATCACGGGCGCCACCGCCGACATCGACGACGAGCACACGATGCTTGGCCACGATCCGGGGGACCCCGAGGGCCTGACACTCGACGCGATCGGGGTGCGTCAGGCGCTGGTGATCGGCTTCGGGCAGTGCGTCGCGTTGTTTCCGGGCATCTCGCGGTCAGGCACAACGATCGCGGCGGGCATGAGCGCCGGGCTCACCCGCCCGGCGGCTACCAGGTTCTCGTTCCTGCTGGCACTCCCCGCGCTGATCGGCGCGACGGTCGTGAGCGTGCCGGATCTCGCTGAGGGCACGGCCGGCTTTGGGCCGCTGGCGCTGACCGTCGGCATCGTCGCGGCATTCGTCTCCGGCTACCTGGCGATCCGGTGGCTGCTCGCGCTCGTGGCACGCGACCGGCTCACCGGCTTCGCGATCTACTGCCTCGTGGTCGGCGGTGGCAGCCTGATCGCCCTGAGCGCGGGCGCCTGAGTCCCATCGGGTTGGCTGTCGACGGTGCGCGTCCCCCGCGTGTTGGGGAGCGAACCGATCGTATGCGACCTGCGCACTCCCCAACGCGTCGGCGTGGCTCTCCGGCGGTGCGGCGATCAGGTGGGCTCGGCGACGCAGGTGTTGACCAGCTCGCCGATCCCCTCGACGCGCGTCCGCACCACCTGGCCCGGTCGCAGGAAGCGGGGTGGATCGCTGCCAGCGCCGACACCGCCCGGCGTGCCGGTCGCGATCACGTCGCCGGGCTCGAGGGTCATGATGCGGCTCAGGTACGCGACGACGTCGGCCGGGGCGAAGACCAGCTCGCGGGTGCGCGCCGACTGACGTGGTTCGTCGTCGACGTCGCAGCTGATGGCAAGGTCGCTGGCGTCGTCGATCTCGTCGCCCGTGACCAGCACCGGTCCCAGTGGCGTCGACGCCTCGAAGGTCTTGCCCTGCAACCACTGCGTGCTGCGGAACTGGAAGTCGCGCATGGAGATGTCATTCATCACCGTGTACCCGGCGATGACACGCGCCGCGTCGCGGGCGTCGATGTTGCGCGCGAGCCGCCCGATGACGATCGCCAGCTCCGCCTCGTAGTCGGGCTCGGCGGCGATCGCCGGCAGCACGATGTCGTCGCGCGGGCCAGTCAGCGCGACCGCGTACTTGGCGAAGCACGTCGGATGCTCCGGAAGCTCGCGGCCCATTTCGCGGATGTGGGGCTCGTAGTTGAGCCCGAGGCAGATGATCTTGGGCGGTCGCGGCACCAGCGGCGCCAGGTCCGCCGCGTCCAGTGCGATGGTGAGCGCGGTGTCGGTGGGCTCGGTCGCCCCTTCGACGTGGGCCGCAACCGCATCGGCGGCGTCGAGCAGCACACAGCGGTCGTCGAGCACCCGTGCCGCGCGGGTGCCGCCGTCCCAGCGGACGGTCGCCAACCTCACGCGGTGTCCTCCTGCGGGGCGCCGCCGGCAAGCGTCATGCCGTCGACCAGCAGGGTGGTGCCGCCCATCGCGCCGCCGGACGGCAGGAAGCGCAGGTCGCTGCCGACCACGGCGATCCCGGCCAGCATCTGCGGGATGGACCCGGCGATCGTCGCCTCGCGCACGGCCTCTGCGAACTCGCCGTCGCGGATCATCACGCCCGCCGCGCCCACGCTGAAGTCGCCGGAGATGGGGTTGGCGCCGGAGTGCAGCCCCATCACCTGCTGGCAGTAGAAACCGGTGTCGACCCCGGCGATGAGATCCGCCGGCGGGGTGTCGCCGGGCTCGACGTAGAAGTTGGTGGGGCTGAGCCCGGGCGGCGTGGCGTAGCTGCCCCGGCTGGCGTTGCCGGTGCTGACGGCGTCGTCGCGCGCGGCGCTCGCGACGTGATGCAGGTAGCCCTGCAGGACGCCGTAGTCGAGCAGCACCGTGCGCTGGGTGGGGGTGCCCTCCCCGTCCCACGGTGCCGCGGCCGGGCCGCCGGTGAGCCGGCCGTCGTCGATCAGGCGGACGAACGCCGGGGCCAGCTGCTCGCCGACCTTGCCGGCGAACAGGCTGCGTCCGCGCTGCACCGCCTCGGCCGTCAACCCACCCGCCACGATGCCCAGGACCGACGCGGTCACGAACGGATCGAACACGATCGGCACCCTGGCACTGCTCGGCGTGCGGCCGCCGAGCAGACGGGTCGCGCGCTCGACCGCCTCGGCCGCTGCGGCGTCGATGTCGAGCTCGGCGAGGCTGCGACCCAGCGACAGGCCGTACGCACTCGTCGTCGACCCGTTGCGGCCCGCCAGCGCCTCGACGAGGAGGTAGGCGTCGCTGCGCCGGTAGCTGGCGCGCACCCCGGTGCTCGAACAGATGGCGGCCGTGCGCACACTGTCGCCGTAGCGGGCGGCGTCGGTGCCGGTGATGTCCGGTCCACCGCCGCGGGTCGCACGGTCCAGCGCGATGGCGGTGTCGACCTTGTCCTGCGGAGCGACCTCCTCTACGGCCGGGTCGTACAGCGGCCCATCGAGCTCGGCGACCCGGCGCGGCTCGGCGAGCACGTTGCCCGGGTCCGGGCTGCCGACCGTGGCGTTCGCGCGGGCTTCGGCGAGCGCGGCGTCGAGCGCCTCCTCGGACAGGTCGACGGTGAAGCAGTAGCCGACGCGCTGGTCACGCACGACCCGCACGCCGATCCCACGGCGGCGGGCGCTGGACAGCGACTCGACGTCGCCGTCGTGCGCCTTGACGGTGGTCTCGGTCTCGTCGAGACCGTACGCCTCGATCCCCTCCCCCGCCTTCGCCTGCCCGACAACGCGATCCAACAACCCCAGCAGCTCGTCACTCATGGTCCAGACTTCCGCTCGTCGCCTGCGAGGTGTGGTGGCCCCGGTCCGTGGTGGGTCGGTCGAAGATCCGGCGACACGCCGCGGACGGGGCCGCCATACCGAACATCATTCGCCTGTTCCTCCCACCGTGATGCGGCCGATCCGCACCGTGGGGTTGCCCAACCCCGCCGGGACGCCCTGCCCGTCCTTGCCGCAGATGCCCTCGCGGACATCGAAATCGGTGCCGACCGCCTCGACACGCGCCAGGATCGCGGGGCCGTCACCCACGAGGTTGGCGCCACGCACCGGGTGGGTGCGCTGCCCGTCCTCGATGAGCCAGCCGACAGCCACCCCGAAGACGAAGTCGCCGGAGGCGGGGTCCACCTGCCCGCCGCCGAGCTGCTCACACCACAGCCCGCGCTGCACGGACCGCAGGATCTCGTCGGGATCGTCGTCGCCGGGCAGGATGTAGGTGTTGGTCATCCGCGGGATCGGCAGGTGCGCGTACGACTGCCGGCGCGCGTTGCCGCTGCGGGCGAGACCCAGCTCGTCGGCGCGCAGCCGGTCGGTCAGGTAGTCGGTGCACACCCCGCGCTCGAACAGCACGGTGCGCTGCGCGGGGGTGCCCTCGTCGTCGAACCCGAAGCTGCCCCAGGCGTTGGTGACGGTGGCGTCGTCGACACCGGAGATCAGGTCGGACCCGATCTTGTCGCCCCGTCGGCCCTGGTAGACACTCGCACCCTTGGCGACGATGTCGGCCTCCATCCCGTGTCCGCACGCCTCGTGGAACAGCACGCCGCCGCTGCCGGGCGCCAGCACGACCGTCATGTCGCCGGCAGGCGCGGGCCGCGAGTCGAGCATCAGCACGGCGCGCTCGGCCGCCCGGCGTCCGACGTCCTCCGGAGGGTGCCGTTCCAGCAGCTCCAGTCCAGCGGCGGCACCCGGGGCCTCGAGTCCGGTCTGCACGATGTCGTCGCGGGCGGCCACCACCCGTGCCGCCAGCCGGGTGCGAACCCGCCGCTCCTCGTGACGATGCCCCTCGGAGTTGACCAGGAACACCTCCTGGGTGGTGTCGCTGTAGCTTGCTCCGACCTGCCGCACCGACCCGTCGACGGCACGCGCCGCCTCGTCGATCCGTGTGACGATCTCGGCCATGCCGGGGCCGTCGATGTCGCTGGGTTCTCTGGCCACGGGGTGGGTGTGGGGCGGCTGCACCGTCCTGAGGTCGGCGACACCGCCGGTCGCGGTGCCATGCACCCCGGCGGCGGCGATGCGGGCCGCCTCCAGCAGGGCGTCACGGGTGAGCAGGTTGGTGAACGCATAGGCGGTCCGACCGTCGCTGACGACGCGGACGCCGCCACCGCGGTCGAGTCCGGTGATCAGGTCCTCGACCCGGCCGTCGTCGACGGCGACGGAGCGGCTGCGCCGATGCTCCACATACAGCTCGGAGAACTGTCCACCGGTCGACAGCGCGGCGTCGAGGATCGCGCGGAGGTCGGTGCCGTCAAGGTCTGGTCGTGTCACGTGTGCCACCTGGTCGCCCCGGTCGGACCAGACAGTCTCGCACGGCCGGACACGGGCCGACGGTAGCCTGGCGCGCCATGGACCATCCACGACCGGTCGTCGGTGTGGTGGGCGCGGGCCAGCTCGCACGCATGTGCTGGCAGGCCGCGATCGGGCTCGACATCGACCTGCGCGTCCTCGCCGCGCGTTCCGACGACGCCGCCGCGACCGTGCTGCCGAACCCGCGATTCGGTGATCCCGCCGACCCCGACGCGCTGCGCCGCTTCGCCGCCGCGTGTGACGTGCTTACCCTCGACCACGAGCTGGTCGACCTCGCGACCCTCCGCGCGCTGGAGGCCGAGGGGTGCGTCGTGCGCCCGGGCGCCGACGCGCTGCGGTTCGCGCAGGACAAGGCGTTCCAACGCACGTCGTTCCGCACGGCGGGCCTGCCGGTCCCCGACTTCGTCGTGACCGACAGCCTCGCTGCCGCTCGTGCGTTCGCCGCGGATCATGGCTGGCCGGTGGTGTGCAAGCGACCGCGCGGCGGCTACGACGGGCGCGGCGTCTGGATCGTCCACGACGCCGCGGAGCTCGCCGCGGTCTGGGCCGACATCCCCGAGGGCGACCCGGTGCTGGTCGAGCAGCGCGTGGAGCTCGAACGGGAGGTCGCGGTGCTGATCGCGCGGCGGCCCGGTGGCGAGCACACCGCGGCGCCGCTGATCGAGACCGTGCAGCACGACGGCATGCTGCGCGCACTGGTGGTCCCGGCACCGGTGCCGGCTGCGGTGGCGCAGCGGGCGCTCGGGTTGGCCACCCGCATCGTCGAGCTCGTGGGCGTGGTCGGGATCTGCGCGATCGAGCTGTTCTGGACCGGTGGCGACCTGCTGATCAACGAGATCGCGACCCGGCCGCACAACTCCGGCCACTGGACGATCGACGGCGCGGTGACGTCACAGTTCGTCAACCACCTGCGCGCCGTGCTCGACCTGCCGGTCGGCAGCATGGCGGCGACCGCTCCGGCGGTCTGCAGCGTCAACGTCGTCGGTGGCGCCGGCGCACCGCCGCCCGGCGCGGGCCTGGCGCGCGCGCTCGCGGTGCCCGATGTCGCTGTGCACCTGTACGGCAAGTCCGCGCGGCCGGGTCGCAAGCTCGGGCACGTGACGGCGGTGGCCGATGATGTCGCGGCCGCCCGGCGACGCGCAGGCGAGGCCGCCTCCGCGCTCGCGGGCGAAGGCGCGGTGACACTGGCGGTCGACGGCGGCAGTGGTGCGCCGGAGGTCACTGCCGGCACGGCGCACCGCCGGCCGTGACACTATTGGAGTACGAACAGACCAACCAGTGCGCACTGCGGCCACGACGGCGGCATCGACCCGCGGGCAGCGGCATGGTGGGTGTGGAGCAGCGACGAGAGGATCGCCGGTGACCGACGGGACCAACGGTGGTCGGGGTTCTCCCGGGGCGCCGCTCGTCGGCGTCGTCATGGGCAGCGACTCCGATCTCGAGGTGATGCGCGCCGCGGTGGCCACGCTGGACGGCTTCGGTGTGCCACGGGAGGTCCGGGTGCTGTCGGCACACCGCCGCCCCGACGAGATGCTGTCGTACGGCGCCACAGCCGCGGGACGGGGGCTGCGCGTGCTGATCGCCGGAGCGGGCGGCGCGGCGCACCTTCCAGGGATGCTGGCCAGCGCCACCCGGCTGCCGGTGATCGGCGTGCCGGTGCCGCTGCGCCAGCTCGACGGCCTGGACTCGCTGCTGTCGATCGTGC